>CAMBYC010000004.1 GCA_945871875.1 Sphingobacterium thalpophilum | reverse complement strand
TTTGATTTCTTTGTAAGTCAACTTGCTGGTGCAGGTTGCGAAAGTCCAAGAGCAAAAATTACGGTAACGATAAATGCAACACCTGCAAAACCTACAATTACCAAAGATGCTTCTGGCAACTTGGTATCCTCTGCAACCACAGGCAACCAATGGTATTTAGATGGTGTTGCAATAACAATTGCTACAACAGCAACTTATAAACCTTTAGCATCCGGAAATTATACATTAAAAACTACTGTTGGAAACTGTACTAGCCCTTTTAGCGACAACTTCAATTATGTAGTAACAGCAGTAAGCAATTTAAGCATCGATCAATATGTGAAATTATTCCCTAACCCTTCCAGAACATCTTTAACCATTCAATACAAACTCGGTTCAATGACGCAAGTTTCTGTTGTTGTATTGGATGCAAAAGGTAAAACGGTTTTGCAACAGAAGAATTTACAAAATGGAACAGCTCTAAATCTGCTTAATTTGGCATCTGGTACCTATTTTGTGAAATTGATGGATAAAAATGGAGCAACGCTCTATATGGATAGAATTTTAAAACAATAAGGGGAATTGGGAATGTTTAAAGTCATTATTAGTGTGCTATTGTGTGGATTGTTTTTGACAAATTGCGGTTGCTCTAACAAAAGCCTTTTGAATAATCCTTCTAAAGGTTTAATTGGCAATTATTATTCTTATCATGCTGCTTTAGGATCAGGAAAGGGAATTGTTTTTAACGTTCCCATTCCTGATGCTTTAAAGAAAAAATATACTATTGATTCTTTTTACATTCAGGGAAAATCAATTGCATTTACCTCATCTGCAAAAGATGGAAAACTTAGCATCGAAGCCAATTTATTTGTAAACAGCCCTTCAGAATCTATTTCAATTGATTCAAATCAAAATAGTATTAATAAACCTGATTTGGTGTTAGAGAATAGCTTAATAAATCATCAATTCCAACCTGCTTATTTGTTGGTTCACCACAATAACAGGAAATATAAAATTGTAATCAAATCGTTTAATGAATTAAAGCCAGAATCAATTTATTAAACCTTCCTCGTCTGTTGTTATTCTAACTCTCCCTCAACTCAACAATTGCTTTTTATCTTAATGAAAAAAATATTCTTCCTTGCTATTTGTCTAGCAGCTTTTTTATCCAACATTTTTGCTCAAACACCTAAACGACTAAAAATAGAAATAAAGGTTTCGGATTCTATGCAAGCCAAATTTGTAAGCGGAGGAAGATTATTATTACATCTATCTCGACAAATAGAAACAGAACCTAGAAGCAAATCTGATGTTACCATTGGTTTTACACCTATCAATTGGAATCCAAAAAGCACTTCTGAAATCAACACAAAAGACAAAAACTTGATGATTTCTAATGTGGCTAAAATCTCTGATACCAGTACAGGTAAATTTTATGTACAGGTTGTTTACAAACAAAATATCGATGATGCTCAAGAAAATGTTGTAAACGCCACTATTGCAGGTGAAAATGGTCAAAACACTTTAACATTTGAAAAGAAGAATCTATAAATGAATTGGGCAAGCAAGCACTTGAAAAAAGTGATCAATTGGGGAAAGAATTCTTATTACAAAGCACTTTTCAATTGTATAGTTGTATTGGGTTCAACAGGCTGTTTAATTGCACAGCAAAAACAACCTGTTGATTTTGTTAATCCATATATTGGAAACATCAGTCACCTTTTAACCCCAACTTATCCAACCATCCATTTACCCAATAGCATGCTTAGGGTATATCCGCAAAGAGATGATTTTACAGGAAATCAACTCAAAGGTTTTCCTATTTTGGTAACAAGTCATAGGGGCAGATCTGCTTTTTCCATTAGTCCGTTTCAAGGAGCGGAGAATGACATCAAACCTGTGCTAACATATTCTTATGATAATGAAGTTGTTAAGCCCTACTTTTATTCCGTTGGTTTAGATGAATTGGCCATTGATGTACAATTTGCTCCTTCGCACCAATCTGCGATGTATGTGTTTAGCTTTAATAAAAACAAGCCAAGTTATTTGGTTGTACAAACACTGAATGGGAAATTACAACTCAAAAACCAGTCGGTAAGTGGTTATCAATTGCTCAAAAACAATACCAAGGCTTATCTATTTTTGGAAACAGAACAACCGGTGCAAAGCATTACTCAAGAAGGAAATTATGCTAAGTTGTATTTTGGTAATAAAGCACAGAAAGTAAGGGTTCGATATGGTGTCTCTTTTATTAGTGAAGACCAGGCCGAAAAAAACCTTCGTAGAGAAATAAAGCACTATTCAATTGCATTGTTGGCAAATGAAGGCAGGAAAATCTGGAACAAAGAGCTGGGTAAAATCACTATAAAAGACAATAATCGCAAAAACCAAACTGTATTTTACACTGCTTTGTACCGCTGCTTAGAGCGACCGGTTAAAATTAGTGAAGACGGAAATTATTTCAGTGCTTCAGACGGTAAAATCCATAGTGATAGTGGTATTCCGTTTTTTACGGATGATTGGATTTGGGATACCTATCGTGCAGCACATCCACTTCGAATTTTGACAGACGCACCCAATGAGTTGAATATTATCAAGTCGTATATCCGTATGGCTGAACAGATGAACAATTTGTGGATGCCTACATTTCCGGAGGTTACTGGTGATTCACGTAGAATGAATTCGAACCACGGAGTGGCAATTATGGCAGATGCAATAGCCAAAGGACTCAATCGGTTTGACGTTCAAAAAGCATTTTTGGCTTCAAAGCAAGCCATAGAGCAAAAAACATTGGCACCATGGTCGGCAAAACCAGCCGGAATATTGGATAGTTTTTACCAAACCAATGGCTACTTTCCAGCATTGGCAACAGGTGAAACAGAAAAAGTTCCACAAGTAAATTTAGGCGAAAAACGCCAACCCATTGCCGTTACATTAGGTACTTCTTACGACGAGTGGTGTTTGTCGCAACTGGCAAAATTTCTTGGCGATACTGCATCTTATAAGTTGTATCTCAAAAAATCATACAACTATCGAAATGTTTTTAACGCTACTACTAAGTTCTTTCATCCCAAAGACAAAAATGGGAATTTCATAACCCCCTTTGATTACAATATTTCAGGAGGAAAAGGAGCGAGAGAGGCTTATGGAGAAAACAACGGATGGATATATCGTTGGGATGTGCAACACAATATTGCAGATTTAATAGATTTGATGGGAGGAAAACAATCTTTTACACGAGCATTAGACAGCATGTTCAATGAGCCATTGGGCAGAGGAAAATATGGGTTTTATGAAATATTACCCGATCATACCGGAAATGTTGGACAGTTTTCAATGGCAAATGAGCCAGCATTTCATATACCGTATTTGTACAATTATGGCGGAGAACCTTGGAAAACGCAAAAACGCATCCGTTTATTATTGAATACATGGTTTAGGGATGACCTAATGGGAATGCCAGGTGATGAAGATGGGGGAGGGATGTGTTCATTTCTTGTTTTTTCTTCTGTGGGATTTTATCCAGTTACGCCAGGAATTGCTGCTTATAACATAGGATCACCACTGTTTGAAAATGTAAAAATCAGATTGAGCAACGGCAAAACCTTTGAAATAGATGCAATAGGTTGCAATGATCAAAACAAATACATACAATCTGCCACCTTAAACGGTAGAACATGGCATAAGCCTTGGTTTTCTCATGATGAAATTAAAAATGGCGGTAAATTGGTCTTGAAAATGGGTAAAAACCCAAATTATGAATGGGGGATAGGTGCAATGGATAAGGGTTTATCTGCGGAAAAGTATTAGAAAAAGAGTTAAATATATTTGATTGCTTCGAGTTAGTTATAACTTAAAAACCTAATTCCAAGTTGTTACCTAGATTATTCAACTTGCTCATTAAGCTCGTTTAAACAAGTTTAAGCATTAGGTCTAATATCAAAATTTCAATTCCTATACCCCCAGCTGAAGCTTGGGGCAATTCAAGGGTTTCCTCTAATGTAAATGGACAAATAAGATTAATACATTCCTAAACTCATAAAGCATCTTGCCCCTGAATTGTCATTCCATTGGCTTTAGCCAAAACCTTAAATAAATAGTTCTAATTCGTAGTGTGGGTTTATTTAAACTTTCCTATTCCCACCACATCCTTACAAAACCCATACTCATTTATATCGTTGCTGCTTACAATAACACAACGATTATGGGTATAATTTTCAATTAGTTGATGATAGAGTTCGATGCCTCGAGTGTCGAGATTTGTGCAGGGTTCATCTAATAAAACAAAAGGTGCATCTGAGAAAATGCATTGTGCCAATTTCAGCCTTTGCTTCATTCCGGAACTAAAATAGCGTATTTGTTTATTGGAAGCTTGCTCCAGTTGAACAATACTAATAATATCTTTTATGGTAAAATCCTGAATAAAGGGTTTAAACTGAAGATGAAATGCTAAGAGTTCAAGTGGCGTCATTTCTTCAATCAATTCAAGATAAGGTGCAGCAATTGCAATTTGTGTAAAATGTTGTTCAGGTTCAATGTTTTTTTGATTGAAGTGTAGTTTGATCTCACCTTCACTTAATCTAATTGCTCCAGCAATAACCTGTAATAAAGTAGATTTACCAGAGCCATTAGGACCAGTAATAGCGTAAGCATTTCCCAAATTAAATTGCTGGGTACAATGGCGAAAAATCCATTCTCGATTGTAGCGTTTTCCGGCATCAATCAGTGAGATCATCTTCGATATTGGTTTTTGAATATCTTTTGATGATACCTCTTCCGCTTTCTCTAATAAAAGTAGTGATGTCGTCTCGCTCATCAGTTGCTGGCAACTCTTCTTCAATAAACTGAATAGCTTGTGTAGTATTTAAACCCTTATTGTATATTACCCTGTAGATATCAAGTATATGATTTATTTTATCTACTGTAAACCCTTTACGCTTCAATCCTATAGAATTTACTCCTGCATAACTTAATGGCGTTCTTCCTGCTTTGATATATGGAGGAACATCTTTACTTATCAAAGAACCTCCTGCAATAAAACTATGTCTGCCAATTTTTACAAATTGGTGCACAGCACACATTCCTGCTAAAATAGAATTGTCTCCCATAGTAACATGACCAGCCATCTGAGTATTGTTGCTCATAATGCAGTTATCACCAATGATACAATCATGTGCAATATGACTGTAAGCCATTATTAAGCAATTGTTTCCTACAATTGTAGTCCAACGATCTTTTGTACCTCGATGGATGGTTACAAATTCTCTTACAGTGGTATTATCGCCAATTTGTACTGTAGTTTCTTCTCCCTCAAATTTTAAATCTTGAGGGGCAGCAGAAATTACTGCACCTGGGAAAATCCTGCAATTTTTACCAATTCGAGCACCTTCCATAATGGTAACATTGCTTCCAATCCAAGTACCGTCTCCAATTATCACATTTTTATGGATAACCGAAAATGGATCTATTTGAATATTGGCCCCCAATTTTGAATCAGGATGTATCGATGTATGCGGATGAATCATGTTTTGTTCGTTGTTGAGGGTTGTTTTATCGTAGGGTAGATTTTTCAAATATATATTATTGTAAAGAATCAAAAAGCACTTTGTAATGCTTTTACGATCTTTTTACCAACTGTGCCATTAAAATACCTTCAGTTGTAATTTTATTTCCAACATAAACGGTTCCATGCATTTCACATAAGCCTCTTCTTATTGGAGAAATGAGTTCCATTTTTAAAATCATGGTATCACCTGGAATCACTTTATGTTTGAACTTGCAGTTGTCAATTTTTACGAAATAAGTATCGTATTCACCTGGAGGCAAAGCATTTATAGCTAAGATTCCACCAGTTTGTGCAAGTGCTTCAATTTGCAAAACGCCCGGCATCACAGGGTTTCCAGGAAAATGCCCTGCAAAAAATGGTTCATTAAAGGTTACATTTTTAATGCCTACAATTCTTTTATCAGACAATTCTATAACTTTATCTACCAACAAAAATGGATAGCGATGAGGTAAAATTTTCTCAATTTGTTGTGTAGAATAAACAGCGGGTTGGTTGGGATCGTAAACCGGAACATTTTTAATTTGCTTGTTCTTCCTAATGTATTGTTTGATTTTTTTAGCAAACTCAACATTGGAAGCATGGCCAGGTCTGTTGGCAATTATATGTGCTTTAATTGGATATCCTATTAATGCCAAATCTCCTACAACATCTAATAATTTATGACGAGCGGGTTCGTTGGGATATCTAAGTTCAAGGTTGTTTAAATAACCTTCAGATTTTACTTCAATATTATCCTTCTTAAATACGCCAGCCAAACGATCTATTTCTTCTTTCGTAACTGGCTTATCAACAATTACAATTGCATTGTTGATATCTCCGCCTTTTATTAAATTGTTTGCCAACAACATTTCTAACTCATGCAAAAAACAAAAGGTTCTACAAGGTGCAATTTCAGTTTTAAAATCTTTAATTGTTTTTAGTTTTGCATGTTGGGTGCCTAAAACTGGACTATTAAAATCGATTAAAGTAGTGATTTTATATTCCATTGCAGGCATAGCAACCAATTCTACACGCTTTTGCTCATCATAAAAAGTGATATTGGTATCAATAGTGTACCAACTTTTAGCAGCTTGTTGCTCTAAAATACCGGCTTCTTCAATGATTTCAACAAATGGAGATGAACTTCCATCAATAATTGGCACTTCTGGACCATTGATTTCGATATGGCAATTGTCAACACCCATCCCTACCAATGCAGCTAAAATATGTTCTACGGTGCTAATTCGTGTACCTTTATCTTCTAAAGTTGTACCCCTGGAAGTATCAACAACCAAGTCACAATCTGCCATTATCACTGGCTGTCCAGGCAAATCAATTCTCTGAAATTGAATACCATAACCGGGATTGGCAGGTTTTAGAGTCATATCTACCAAAATACCCGTATGTAATCCGGTACCAGATATACTAACTGCGTTACTTAATGTATGTTGTTGATCTGGATTAAAATTTCCCTCCATTCCTATTGTTTGAAGATGCAAATATAACGGATTATGCCATTAAAGAATGGTTATTAACAGATAGAATTAGAGATTGCTTGAACTGGTTAAGGTAAATATGTATTTTTTACAATAAGATATTTAATTGACTAGGGTTTCAAAGCATTCAATAACTTTTCCATTTCAATGATTCTTTTTTCCAAATCTGGCAATCTTTTTAAAACTGCTTGAGCCTTTAAAGATGCTGAAAACTCATAAGCTGGTGTTCCATTTACCGCCTGGTTTGGAACTTTTATTGATTTTGTAATCCCACTTTTGCCATTTATTCTTGTACCATCTGCAATTGAAATATGACCTACAACGCCGGTTTGTCCGCCAATCATAACCCTATTCCCAATTTTGGTACTTCCACTCACACCGGTTTGTGCAGCAATTACAGTAGAATTGCCAATTTCAACATTGTGTGCAATTTGAATAAGATTATCCAATTTAGCACCTGAATGGATAATAGTAGATCCAATTGTTGCCCTATCTATTGTAGTATTTGATCCTATCTCTACATGATCTTCAATTACAACGTTACCAATTTGTGGCACTTTGAGGTAAGTGCCATCTTTTTGTGGTGCAAATCCAAAACCATCACTACCTATTACAACACCAGCATGCAAGATTACATTTTTCCCAACAACACAATGTTGGTATATCTTTGTACCAGGGTGTATAACAGTATTAGCTCCAATTTTTACCCCATCGCCTATATATACTTGAGGATAAATTTTAACATTATCGCCAATTTCTACATGATTACCAATATAACTGAATGCCCCAACATAAACATTCGTTCCAACTTTTGCAGTTGGAGCAATAAAACTTGGTTGTTGAATACCTGTTAATTGCTGCTGTGCCAAATCTTGATAAATTTTCAATAGCGTGGCAAATGCGGAATATGCATCTGGAACCCTTATTAATGTGGCAGAAACAGAAGCCTTTAATTCTAAATGCTGGTTAACAATTACAATTGATGCACCAGTTGTATATAGATAATCTTCATATTTTGGGTTGGCTAAAAAAGAAATTTGACCTTTACCAGCTTCTTCAATTTTCCCAAAAGAACTTACCTCAACTGAAGCATCTCCTTCTACAGTTCCCTTAATCAACAAGGCTATTTGTGTGGCACTAAATTGCATATATCGTTTTAAAACTTTTGAATTTTTATTTGATTACAGGATAACAAATGTAAAATTTTTTAACGGGTCTAGATAAATTTTGGTGTATCAATGCATTATCTACCATTAATATACTTCTTACAGTTTGATCTTTAAACAAAATTTTAATGTCTTCATCGTTTGGATTGTATAAACTATTCTCAATTTCTCCACTAAAAACCAAATAATGTACTTCATCATTAGTTATTCCTAATGCCTTCGCTACTTCAGTTTGTTTATTTTCAATGAAATCTGAGCCAATAGGTTCACCCTGCATTTTTACTTTTAACAGGTTTCTATTGAGAATACCGTTAGAGAGTAACGATAAAACTTTATCATTGTTCGTTTGCCACCTTTTTATTGCGGCAATAACATCAGTATCGTCTAATAAAGCAAACAAATCTATGTTTTCTGCCATGTTTGTAGATACATTTCCGAGCAAAAATTGTGTTAAGGGTTCTTCATTAAGCATACTTCTATCACCATTTTGCCCCAAATATTTAACCCTTTCCAATGCTTTTACGAGCATCATCTCACTACTTAACACCGTTTTATGCAAATAAACCTGCCAAAACATTAATCTGCGTGCTACAAGAAATTTTTCAATAGAATAAATGGCTTTTTCTTCCACCATTAGTTCACCGTCATGAACGGTTAACATTTTTATAATTCGATCATAACCAATAACACCTTCACTTACCCCACTGAAAAAACTATCACGAGTTAAATAATCCATCCGATCTACATCCAGTTGTCCACTCACCAATTGATGCAAAAATCGCTTTGGATATTTATTCGTAAAAATAGAAATCGCAGTTTCTAAAGCTCCGTCAAATTGGATATTCAACTTGTCCATCATCAACAAAGAAATTTCTTCGTGGTGGCAATTTTCTATCAATACCCTTTCTAAGGCATGAGAAAATGGTCCGTGACCAATATCATGCAATAAAATGGCAATTTTGGCACCAAGTTCTTCTTCTGGAGTAATTGTTATACCTTTTCTTTGCAATTCTGTAAGTGCCTCACACATTAAATGATATGCCCCAAGTGAATGGTGTAATCTTGTATGCACAGCACCAGGATAAACTAAATATGCCAAAGCCATCTGCTTGATTCGCCTTAAACGCTGGTAAAAAGGATGTTCAATAATTGCCAACAATAAAGGATGATCTATTGTGATAAACCCATAAACCGGATCATTGATGATTTTTCTTATAGACTTACCCACTAATTGTTAAATTTGATTTGAACAAAATAATAAAAGATAATTTAGATAAAGGTATAATTAAGATTATAATTAAGATTACAATTAAGATTGTAAATAAGTTTATTATTAAGTTTAATATCGAGATTGAGGATTTAGAAATTATACCTTCAACATAAACAAAAAACTGCAACAATTATATGGAAAAATCAATAATTCTCTGGGTGGATGATGAAATTGATAGCTTGAAATCCCAAACCATTTTTTTAAACAACAAAGGATATACTGTTGAAACCTGCACCAATGGTTATGATGCAATTGAATATGTTAAAAATCACCCCGTTGATGTGGTTCTGCTTGATGAATCGATGCCCGGAATAAGTGGAATTGAAACATTAACTAGAATTAAAGCTATCAACAACCAACTGCCAGTTGTTATGATAACCAAAAATGAAACCGAAAACCTTATGAACGAGGCAATTGGTTCCCAAATAAGTGATTATCTCATTAAACCCGTTAACCCTAACCAAGTTTTATTGAGTTTAAAAAAGATTATCGACAAAAAAACCTTGGTTGCAGAAAAAACATTAACAGCCTACCAACAGCAGTTTCGCGATTTGTTTATGGCTTTGAACGATAATCCTGACCACAAAGAATGGATGGAAATCTATAAAAAACTCATTTTTTGGGAGTTGGAAATGGAGAAAAGCGAAAGTGATGAAATGCAAGAAATCCTCTCAGACCAAAAAAGTGAGGCAAACAGAATTTTTAGCAAATTTATCAGCAAAGAATACCTCAATTGGGTAAATCCTAATGCATCAAATGCTCCTTTAACAAGCCCACAGTTGTTTGAAAATAAAATATTACCACATATTGATAAAAAGGTCCCAGTTATTTGGTTGGTAGTTGACAATTTACGATTTGACCAATGGAAAGCTATACAACCAATTTTTCAAGAAAATTTTAGGGTTTTAGAAGAAGATTCGTTTTATAGTATTTTGCCAACCGCCACTCAATACAGTAGAAATGCAGTTTTTGCTGGATTAATGCCTTCTGAAATAGAAAAACAAATGCCTCATTTGTGGAAAAACGATGAAGAAGAAGGAGGAAAAAATCTTCATGAAGAAGAATTGTTTCAGTTGCAATTGAAGCGATTAAACCGAGAAGATATTAGATTCTCTTATCAAAAAATAATCAACAACCAAGAAGCCCAGAAATTGGTAGATAATAGTCACAATCTGTTACAAAAAGATTTAAGCATTATTGTTTACAACTTTGTAGATATGTTAAGTCATGCGCGTACAGAAATGGAAGTACTTAAAGAACTTGCAAGCGATGAGGCTAGTTATAGAAGTTTAACCCAAAGTTGGTTTTATCATTCACCATTGCATCATGCATTAAAAAAAATTGTAGATAAAAAATTCATTTTGCTTTTATCTACAGATCATGGAAGCATTAGGGTTAAATCTCCTATTAAGGTGATAGGCGATAAACAAACAACAACCAATTTGCGATATAAGCACGGCAGAAATTTGAATTATGATGCCCGTGATGTATTTGCCATAAAAGATCCTAAACAAGGGGGGCTGCCGGCACCAGGACTTAATTCGTCATTTATTTTTGCAAAAGACGATACTTTTTTATGCTTCCCTAACAACTACAATTATTATGCGAACTATTACCGCAATTCATTTCAGCATGGCGGAATTTCATTAGAAGAAATGATATTACCAATGGTTAGGATGCAACCTAAATAATTGTATTGCATTTTTGTTGTTGATAAAAATGTTGATTATTACCAACCAAACATTATTATGCACATTATTTAAGTATTGATGTAGAGAAGTTTGTATCAAGAATTTCTCTTAACCCGATGTACTTAGTTAAATTTGATAAAATTCTAATCCTATGACTATTAAATTTAATGTTGCAACGCTGAATCGTATTGAAAAAATTATTGAAGACGCAGGATATGTAGTTAGGTATGAACGTGGAACTTTTCAAAGTGGTTATTGCATTTTAGAGCAAAAAAAGGTTATTGTACTCAATAAGTTTCTTCAAATTGAAGGTAGAATAAATGTATTGATAGACATTTTACCGAATTTAACTATCTATACGGAAGGTTTTAGTGCTATACAGCTTAAGTTTTATGAAGAATTAATGATAAATTCCCTTGAAGAGGTAAAATTGTAAGGTTTTACTATAACTTTATAAGGTGAATTACCCCCCTTTACAAATTACGTTTCTTGGAACTGGAACAAGCGGTGGCGTTCCGATGATTGGCTGTGATTGCATTGTTTGTACATCAAAAAATCCAAAAGACAATAGGTTAAGAAGTAGTATAAAAATTACATCTCCCGAAAAAACGATTGTAATAGATACCACTCCAGATTTTAGGTATCAAATGCTGCGATCATCAACCAATCGCTTAGATGCAATTGTTTTTACTCATCCACATAAAGATCACATTGGGGGTTTAGATGATATTAGGGCATACAATCATTTCATGAACCAACCTATGGAATTGTATGTAAATAAATTAACAGAAGATTCTTTGAGGAGAGAGTTCTATTATGCTTTTGATGAAACCCAGCGCTTTAAAGGAGTACCCGAGTTTAAAATTCATCATATAGAAAAAGATATTTTCACAATTGGTGATATGGAAATAGAGCCTATAAAGGTGTGGCACCATTTAATGCCGGTACTAGGCTTTAGGTTTGGTAATTTTACTTATATCACAGATGCAAACAGAATAGATAAACTAGAAAAAGACAAGATTAAAGGCTCAGAGATATTGGTTTTAAATGCTTTAAGAAGAGAACCTCATTTATCACATTTCACACTAGAAGAAGCCATAGAATTGGCTAAAGAATTAGAAGTTCCCAAAGTATATTTTACACATATCTCTCATCAGTTGGGTTTGCACAATGAAGTGGAAGCCGAACTACCTAAGGGAATGCATTTGGCGCACGATGGATTAGAATTAGTAATTAGGAATTAAGGATTAGGAATTAAGGATTTTATATTTAAATTTAACGGATATAAACTACTTAAATGGCCAATCTAAAATTTAATTCTTAATTCCTAATTCATAATTCTTAATTAATATCATTTCCTTAACCGTATCTTCAATTCCCTGAACATCATATCCACATTCGCGGTGAAGTTCTTTTAAGGTGCCATGTTCTACTAAACTGTCTGGAATGCCTAACATTTTAACTGTAGCACTGTAGTTGTTCATCGCCATAAATTCTAGAATTGCTGAACCAAATCCGCCAACAATAGTGCCATCTTCTACTGTAATGATTTTAGTGTATTTTGAAAAAACCTCATGCAACATTGCTTCATCTAATGGTTTTACAAAACGCATATCGTAATGTGATGGTTGAATTCCGTAAGTTTTAAGGTTTCTTATTGCAGACGCTGCAAAGTTTCCAGGGTGGCCAATTGTTAAAATGGCAATATCTTGACCATCTCTTAATTTTCTTCCTGTGCCAATCTTAATCGCTTTCATTTCAGTTTTCCATTCTGGCATTACGCCCTCTCCACGAGGATACCTTATTACCATTGGATATTCTGTTGATTCCAATTGAGCGGTGTACATCAAATTTCTGAGTTCTGCCTCATTCATTGGTGCACTTACTATCAAATTGGGAATACATCTCATATAGGCGATATCATAAGCCCCATGGTGCGTTGGACCATCCTCTCCTACCAGTCCAGCTCTATCTAAACAAAGCACAACGGGTAGTTTTTGTATGGCTACATCATGTACAACTTGGTCAAACGCACGTTGCATAAAAGATGAATAAATATTGCAAAACACCCTCATCCCTTGTGTTGCCAATCCAGCACTCAATGTAACCGCATGTTGTTCACAAATACCTACATCAATTGCTCGGTGTGGCATTTTATCCATCATAATTTTCATTGAAGACCCCGAAGGCATTGCCGGCGTAACTCCCATGATAGAAGGGTTGATTTCCGCCAATTCTAAAAGAGTATGTCCAAATACATCTTGATATTTTGGAGCTTGGGGTGTATCGTAAACTTTTTTAAAGATTTCGCCTGTTACTTTATCAAACAAACCTGGTGCATGCCATTTGGTTTGATCTTTTTCTGCTAAAGCATATCCTTTACCTTTTACTGTAATAATATGTAAAATCTTAGGACCTGGAATATTTTTAAGGTCTTGAAGCGTATCAACCAATTTGGTGATATTGTGGCCATCAATTGGACCAAAATATCGAAGTTTCATTGCTTCAAAAAGGTTACTGCTTTTGTTTACAAATCCTTTTACAGAGTGTTCGAGTTTACTCGCCATTTCTCTAGTAAAATTTTTTCCCACAGGCAATTTGCCTAAAGCTTTCCAAATTTCATCTTTAACTTTATTGTAAGTTGGAGATGTTGTAATATCTGTGAGGTATTCTTTGAGTGCCCCTACATTGGGGTCGATGCTCATGCAATTGTCGTTGAGAATGATGAGGGTATTTGTATCTGATACACCAGCATGGTTCATGGCTTCGAAAGCCATTCCTGCAGTTAATGCACCGTCACCTATTATTGCAACACATTGACGATCTTTTTCACCTTTTAATTTTGAGGCAATAGACATCCCCAAGGCGGCAGAAATTGAGGTGGAAGAATGACCAACGCCAAATGTATCGTATTCACTTTCACTTCGCTTAGGGAAACCACTTAATCCTTTATACTTTCGGTTGGTATGAAAATTCTCTTTTCTTCCAGTTAAAATTTTGTGACCATACGCTTGATGACCTACGTCCCAAACCAGTTGGTCGTAAGGAGTGTTGAACACATAATGTAACGCCACCGAAAGTTCTACAACACCAAGGCTGGCTGCAAAGTGGCCACCTTCAACACTTACTATATCAATTATATATTGTCTAAGCTCATCACACAACTGATGCAAATCATCTTTACTCACCTGCTTTACGTCACTTGAGTTGTTTATCTTCTCTAAAATTGGCCCAGGAATATACTTCATGTAAACTTGCTTAAATAAGATTGCAAAAATAGGCAAATGATCGCCCATTAGTGTTACAATTTAATGCAAGTTTAACAATTTCTTACGATTAAAGTTTTATACTACCACAAAAAAGATAAATTATATCAGCAACCGCTAATCCTGATTAATAACTGCCTATTAATCTATTATACTGTTTAAATAAATCTATAATATAAATAATAACAAATTGTGTAAATTACTAATTGATTATGGTGCTAGGGAATAAAATTAATAGGTATTGGCTTTTTCAAATTTGTGGTTGGGGATTTTTCATTTTGACGAATGCCTTTTTTGCTTTTACGTTTAAAAGATTTGATAATTTATTTGTTGGGAGGTTATTGGTTTTTGTATCCATAGCACTATTTGCTTCTCATCTCATTAGAATCGGAATTGTACAATTTAGATTGATGCAACAATCAATGCTTGTAAAAATTATAAGTTTAATATTGGGAACGATTGTTTTTGCAATCTGGGTTGGATTATTGGAAACGGTGATGATTAAAATTTTAAACCTTAGGTATGCTGAAGAAAACCAATTGCCAAGAACTTATTTGGCATTATCAAATATTTTTCATGCGTTTGTATATCTTTTTATTTGGAATTTAATTTATGCAGTCTATAATTTTAGTAAACAATCGCGTAACCAACAAATAGATACATTAAAATTAGAAACCCATGTTAAAGAGTTGGAATTAAAAACAATAAAAGCTCATATAAACCCACATTTTATATTCAACGCACTCAATAGTATAAGAGCATTGATTGACGAAAACCCTTCAAGAGCAAGACTTGCTGTAACCGGATTGAGCAATATTCTAAGAAGCAGTATGCAAGCAGAAAATGTGGAGACTGTAACTTTAGGAAAAGAATTAGACATAGTAAAAGATTATCTAATTTTAGAACAAATTCGTTTTGAAGAACGCTTGCAGATAGACTTTCAAATAGCAGAATCATTATTATACCAACAAGTTCCTATGATGATGCTGCAAACATTGGTTGAAAATGCCATTAAACACGGAATTGGGAAAACTATTGAAGGTGGCTTAATCCAAATTATTGCCAATTGCGAAGAAAACAATCTTGTTGTTTTAATAAGAAATACTGGATTTTTTGATAACAATCATCCTAAAACTGGTTTTGGATTGCAAAGCACCTACAATAGGCTTTTTCTTTTGTATGGCAAAAAAGCATCGTTTGATATCTATAATGTTGCTGAAAACTTAGTAGAAGCAAAAGTGAAGATTCCTTTTTTAACATAACCTATACTATAAAAAATTACTAAATATTGAAAAACATGGAAAAAAAAGTATTAATTATTGATGATGAAAGGCTTGCCAGAGTTGAATTGCGAAAATTATTGGCAGAATTTCCTGAAATTGAAATTATAGGTGAAGCATCAAATGCACAAGAAGCCAAACAAAAAATTGAAGAACTCGATCCTGATTTAATATTTTTAGATATACAGATGCCAGGAAAATCTGGATTTGATCTGCTTGCAGAATTGGAACCTTCACCACAAGTTATTTTTACTACTGCATACAACGAATATGCACTTAAAGCTTTTGAAGTTAATGCCTTAGATTATCTTTTAAAACCAGTAGATCCTAAAAGACTAACAGACGCTATTCATAAATTAGCAGTACAAGATGAAAAATTACGCATTACAAGAAGTGAGAACATATTAAACAACAATGTTTTATATGAACACGACCAAGTTTTTGTAAAAGATGGCGAACGTTGTTGGTTTGTAAAACTTTCTGAAATTAGACTCTTTGAATCTGTTGGCAACTATGCAAAAGTTCATTTCAGCACCAATAAACCGCTTATTTTAAAATCTCTCAATGCTCTTGAAGAAAGATTAGATATAAAGGTTTTCTTCAGAGCAAATCGCAAATACATTGTAAATATGCGTATGATTGAAAAAGTTGAACCCTACTTTAATGGAGGATTAATGTTGGAAATTAAAGGTGGCGAAAAACTAGAAATCAGTCGCAGACAAGCAGTTAAATTCAAAGAATTAATGTCTTTGTAACTAACATTTTTAAATCGACTATTCATTTTTTTAAATATAAATCACGCAATCTAACAATTACATCATCTAAAAATAAATTTATTGATAATGTTTTATTAAAATAATTTGTTTTGATAAAATATTACAAGTATTCTATAAAAACTTGTAATTTAATTGGTTACAAATTATATTTGGGTTATTAACCATTATTGATTATTTCTCTCATTTTATCAACCAACTCTGTTTTTGTAATTGGAATACCCATAATTTTATTATAAGGTATTGCATCAACAAGGTATTTATCGCGTAAGATTTTAACCAATTGTCCATTATTAATTTCAGGAACCAAAACCTTTTTAAAACGTTTAATCATCTCACCCAAATTTTTAGGAAAAGGTCTGATATAACGAATATGTGCATGAGAAACTGAGCAACCCTCTTCAAGCAAATCAACTACTGCACTTTTAATGGTTCCGTAGGTACTGCCCCAACCTATAACCAATAAGTCGCCAAATTCTGGACCATTATCAAGTTCTTGTTCAGGAATAAAATCTGCGATTTTCTCTACTTTAGCTTCACGAACCAGAACCATGTGTTGGTGATTTTCGGGCTCGTAGTTAACGTTTCCAGTGATGTCTTGCTTCTCTAATCCGCCGATACGATGTTCTAAACCGGGCGTTCCTGGTAAAGCCCAAGGTCTAACGAGTTTTTCATCACGCAAATAAGGCAAATATTTTTCTTCTCCTTCTGCAAGTTCAGTTTTAAAGTTAACTTTAATTTCAGGCAAATCAACCGTTTGTGGGAAACGCCAAGGTTCTGCACCGTTTGCAATGTAACCGTCACTTAGAAAAATAACTGGAGTCATGTGTTGTAAAGAGATGCGAGCCGCTTCAAACACGGAATCAAAACAATCGCTAGGAGTGCGTGCAGATATTACAGGCATTGGGCATTCCCCATTTCTACCATAATATGCTTGCAACAAATCACTTTGTTCTGTTTTTGTAGGCAATCCAGTTGATGGTCCACCACGTTGTACATCAATAATCAACAAAGGAATTTCCATCATTACAGCAAGTCCCATAGCTTCAGCTTTTAAGGCTAATCCTGGTCCGGAAGTAGTTGTAATAGCTAAAGAACCGCCATAACTTGCACCAATTGCAGCAGTAATAGCAGCTATTTCATCTTCGGCTTGGAATGTACGGATACCGAAACTTTTCTGTTTGCTTAATTCGTGAAGAATATCAGAGGCAGGAGTAATAGGATAAGAACCCAAAAATAAAGGAATGCCAGATTGTTGAGAAGCTGCAATCAAACCATAACTCAAAGCTTGGTTTCCCATAATGGAGCGATATGTTCCTGGTTGCATTTTGGCTTTAGCCATCGTAAAACGAGGCGTAAGCGTTTCGGTGGTATCACCGAAATTATAGCCAGCTTGTAAAGCCTTTATATTGCTGTTTAAGATATCATCTTTCTTACCAAATTTATCTTTTAAGAAAGTGATGGTATTGTCCATATCACGGTTATACATAAAATAAAGGAAACCGAGAACAAACATATTTTTTGCACGGTCTTTCTCCTTTGTACCAAGCGTAAATTCTTTTAACGCTTCACGAGTCATTTTAGTAACATCCATCTTAATTACCTCAAAACCATCCAAAGAATTGTCTTCTAATGGATTAATACCTTCTGGGTAATTGGCAAGCCGGAGATTTTTACTATCGAAACCATCAGTATTTACGATAATTCTACCGCCTTTTTTGATTACTTTAAGGTTACTTTTTAGAGCCGCAGCATTCATTGCAACAAGAACGTCACAAGCATCTCCAGGAGTAAATACTGGTGAAGAAGAAAAACGCAATTGAAAACCACTTACACCTGGAATTGTGCCTTGAGGAGCACGAATTTCAGCAGGAAAATCGGGAAATGTTGCTAAATCCATTCCCATTAAAGCTGTATTGTTGGTAAATTGGCTTCCTGTTAATTGCATTCCATCGCCACTATCACCAGCAAATTTAATAACTACATCATTGAGTAACTCATCTTTAACACCCATAGTGCAAATATAACAATGTTCAATGTTTAATGTTCAAAGTGAAATAATATCAGAGGAATTTGCTGTAAGAGCAATATTTTTTTATTCTTCGTTGATTTTTTGTTTCTAAATAAAAGATGTATTTTTAAAACTATTTTTCTTTTAGAACAAATGTTTTAAAAGTGACTTTGGCTACAAATAATTGTTGCAAAAGCTAATATAGATTCTGCAGAATAAAAACACTTAGATTAAGTAGTCAAAATCTAAATTATATATCAAATCGTAAATACAATTATCATTTTCAACTCATTATAATTGTAAATTTTCCTTTATATAATTAACAATTAGGGTTGATTTTATAAAATGATAAAATTCATTGATTTATACTTTGATATATTTAAAAAATATTTATATATTTAAAAAATGAAACAGTTTACCAAGTGGATATCAAATAAATACCTGCTATCTTCTGTTTTTTTTATAATATGGATATCGTTCTTTGATAGGTTTAATGTTTTCCAAATTATAAAAAGAAAACAAGAATTAACTCAACTTACAGAAAGAAAACAACATTATAAACAAGAGATTGAAAAGTCTAAAACTGAATTATTGAATTTAAGAGAAAACTCTATCAATATTGAAAAAATTGCTAGAGAAAAATATTTAATGAAAAAAGACAATGAAGATTTATACACAATTGAAAAATGAAAAATCATTTTGTAAACGGTGCAATATTAAATAACTGTTACCGTTTTTAATAAGAATAGTCCAATCCAAAATATCCCATCCACAACCAACCGTATCTGTTTACCCCCTTGAAAATGAACAGCCATTAAATTACCTCCCGTAAAACTTAAACCTTTACGGATAAGACTCATTATCATGGGAACCAACAAATTAACAACAGAAAATTTAATTAAGTATCATTTCAATGAAATGAATACTACAGAAAGTGAAACAGTAAGAAACCTAATTGAAGAAAATTGGGATATTCACAACGAATTAGATCAATTAAAATCTACTTTGGCTGTTTTGGATACAATTACATATAAGCCAAACCAAAAATCAATAGACTCCATTCTGAAGTATGCAGCGGTTTCAAACATTGTGAAATCAGCTTAAAATTGTTTGCAAAAAATTTGGTGTAAATTTACCTTTGATGACAAAAAAACAAAGGTTTGAAGCTATACTTGAATATTTTTCAGTTGCTGTTCCAAAACCGGAAACAGAGTTGATGTATGACAATCCCTTTCAATTGTTGGTGGCAGTTATTTTATCTGCCCAATGTACAGACAAAAGGGTAAATATGACAACCCCTCATATTTTTGCACAATTTCCAGATGCACAGGCTTTGTCAAATGCAAGTTTTGAAGATATATTTGCATTAATTAAAAGTATTTCATACCCAAGCAATAAAAGCAAACATCTTATAGGGATGGCTAAAATGCTTGTTGAGGAATTTGGTAGTGAAATACCTATGAATGTAGAGGAATTAATTAAACTACCGGGTGTTGGACGAAAAACAGCAAATGTAATTACATCAGTTATTGACCAACAGCCAAATATGGCAGTAGATACCCATGTATTTAGGGTTTCTGCAAGATTAGGATTAACCACAAATGCTAAAACACCATTACAAACAGAACAACAACTCATCAAACATATCCCTAAAGATATGGTGCATAAAGCTCACCATTGGCTAATTTTACATGGCAGATACACGTGTATAGCCCGTAATCCAAAATGTGATAATTGTGGTGTAAGTGAATTGTGTAAATACTACAAGAAAATTAAGAGTTAAGAATTAGTCAAAATTAACAGTTTAACGCTGAAATTGCCGTTAAAATACTTATTTAAAGTGGTTAAACCACTGTATAACACATTTCAATTGCTTGTTACTTTTAGGTATAAAATACAATTCAATGAATTTATTAGATCCTAAATCAGACGTGAGTTTCAAGCGTATTTTTGGCGAAAATCAAAAGTATCTTATTGCATTTCTGAATTCAATACTAAATCATCCAATTCCTATTACTAATGCAAATTATCTGCCAAATGAATTAAATCCTACAATTGGTAATGGAAAAACTACTGTTGTAGATGTGCATTGTATCGATCAATTGGGTCGGCAATTTATAGTAGAAATGCAGTTAATCTATTTTCCTTCATTTTTGCAGCGTGCGTATTTTAACCTTTCCAAATTATATGCACAACAGTTAAAATTAGGAGAAGACTATACAGAATTAAAGCCAATCTATTCAGTAAACATTCTTTTTAAAGATGCATTTCCTGAAACCAATGAGTATATAAACAACTTCAAATTTTTAAATACAAAAAATTTAAATCATCAATTTGTTGAAGCAGAAATTATATTTATTGAGTTATCAAAATGGGAGAAATTAGTTAAATTTGATGAAGAAAATGAATTACATCACTGGTTAAAATTTCTTATGGATCCCAATTTTTATAAAAATCTATCAAAAGAAGATATTGAGAAGTATGGATTTGTTTTAGATGCTGTTGGGCTACTTGAACAAAATTCATATACTATCAAAGAGATACGAGCCCATGACCGATATATGGATAATATTAGAACACACAATTCTATAATGAGAGGAGCTATTGAAATGGGAATGGCTGAGGGAATAGAAAAGGGAATAGAAAAGGGAATAGAAAAGGGAATGGAAAAGGGAATGGAAAAAGGAATGGAAAAAGGAATGGAAAAGGGTAAACAATTGGCTTTTAATCAAATGTTGTTATTAGTGCAAGACATTAAATCTAGAAATTTTTCTAATGAAGAGTTGTCAAACAAATATAATATCCCAGAAGATTATATTTTACAATTGATATCATCAACAAACTAATTTCAAAGATTTGATTTTTATTATATCAAATGTTCTTCAATCAATTTGAATCCTTCCGCAGCTGGTAAATTTTCCCAAAGTATTTTGTAAATCGCTGTGGCAATTGGCATTTCTGCCCCACATTCTTGGGTTAAAATATATGCTGATTTACTTGCATTGTACCCTTCTGCCACCATATTCATTTCGAGTTGAGCTGCTTTAACAGAATATCCTTTGCCAATCATATTACCAAATGTTCTGTTTCTGCTATATAATGAATAGCAAGTCACCAACAAATCACCCAAATAAACTGATGCTGCATAGTTGGGGGATTTTTTTGCTTGACTAAGCTCTTTTTTTAGGTGAACACCTACCTCCACATTTAAAATACCTGCTTTTAGTAAAAACTCCGCCATTTCATCGGCACAATTAGCTATTAACACACTCAAGAAATTATCACCATATTCCAAACCATGGGCAATTCCTGCTCCCATTGCATAAATATTCTTTAAAATAGCAGCATATTGTACCCCAAAAACATCATGATTAATAACTGTATTTACATAATCTCCTTGAAATAAATTCGATATATACTTTGTATCTATTTCACCAATACCTGAAATTGTTAAATAGGATAGCTTCTCTGAAGCAATTTCCTCAGCATGACAAGGACCCATAATCGTGAAATATTGATTTATTGGGAATCCATACTTAGCCTTTAAATAATCATTAAACAATTGATTGCTTTGAGGCAATATCCCTTTAACCGCCGAAACAATTTTTTTCTTAAGTATTATATCGGCTGAAATATTGTCAATAGTTGGAATTACATACGCTGAAGGAACTACTATTAAAACAATATCGGCTTCATTAAAAGTCTCTAAGGGATCTGTATTTAAACTTAATAACTTACTATCAAATTTAGCTGCATGTAAATAATGGGGATTGTGGTGCCGCTTTTTTAACTGCGTAACTATGTTCTCGTTTCTAACAGTCCAATAAATCGAATGACCATTGTCTGTAAGAATTTTCGCCAAAGCGGTTCCCCAACTTCCACTACCAATAATGCCTATTTTTGTTTCTATCAAGCTTTAATCTTATAAATACACCCACATCATTCTAGGATGCAGGTGTATAATCTACAATATTATTTCTTTACTTCAAACAATTGTTCTCTCGGAACAACCGTAACCTTCATACCATTACGTAATAATTTACTCACTACCGTATAAGGACCAGTTATTACCTCATCCCCAGCTTTCAAACCACTCAAAACTTCTATATATTTTAAATCTTGAATATCAGTTTTTATTTCTACTCTTTTCACAGTGTTGTCTGGTAGTAAAATGAAAACCACTTCTATTACATCTTCTGCTGAGCTACTAACTTGTGCAGTATTTTTCTGTGATTCATCAGCCTTTTCTACTGACTTTGGTTTTTCATTTGCTGAAACTTTACTGGTATCGTTCTTATCTCTTGTAGTAACCGCATTTATTGAAATTGACAAAACATTTTTATGCGTTCTCGTTTGAATTTCTGCTGTAGCACTCATACCCGGACGAAAAGGAAAGTTCCTAAGATGAGCTGGATCAATAAGATCTTGGTACGATGATGGATCTAAACGAATGCGTACTTCATAATTGGTTACATCTGTTGTAGCTACTACACTTGCTCCTGTTCCGCTTCTATTTGAACTAGCAATTTGTGTTACTACTCCTTTAAATTTTTTATTTGTATAGGCATCTACTTCAACAATTGCAGAATCTCCAATTTGTACTTTTGGCACATCATTTTCCCCAACATCTACTCTTACTTCTATAACCCGCATATCTGCAATTCGCATCATTTCGGTTCCAGCCATCATTGAATTACCTACAACACGTTCGCCTTTTTTTACATTGAGTAAAGAAACCACACCACTCATTGGGGATAGTACACTTGTTCTACTTAAATCTTTATTAGCTCTTTGTAAACTGGCTTGCGCACTTTGTACACCAGCTTTACCACTATTGATGGTTTGTGAAGCTGCTGCAAAATCTGCTTTCGATGTCAAATAAGCACTCTCAGCTTGCTCAAATTCTAATTTAGATATTACTTTTTGCTCATACAATTGCTTCTGGCGATTGTATTGGCGCTGTGCTTGTTCAAATCTTGCTTTAAATGATTCTAATGCTGCAGAAGAATTCTGCACCAATGCTTGTTGTTGGTTTACGCCTGCAGTTGCTTGATCTCTCTGTGTAGCAAGAATATCTGCATAAACCCTAGCCAACAACTGTCCCTTTAATACACTATCACCTTCTTGTATCGTCAATTCAACAATCTCACCTGAAACGTCTGGACTAATTTTAACTTCAACCTCAGGATATACTTTTCCACTAGCTGATACAATTTCTGTAACTGTACGAAGCATTACTTTTTCACTTGATACCTTTGTTGCCTCTTCTTTACCAATTATGCCGGCTTTTTTTAAGCTTACCAGTACAATAATTACTGCTACCAAAATACTTATTATCCAAATCCAACTTTTTTTCATTTATCTATTTTTATTGACTGTTGTCGCTTACTTTTTTACAAATATATTACTACAAATTTATCTTCTTTATAGCCTTTTAATTGGTTCTTTTGAAATAACTCAAATTACAATCTTATGCCTTGACCTTTATAAAATTCCAATACTTTCATCTTAAACACGTAATCAAACTGTGATACCAACATATCAATTTTTGCTCTGGTTAGGTTATTTTGATTGGTAAGCCATTCGATGGTTTGCATTACGCCAATTTCATACCTGCGTGAAGCTAGGTTAAAAGAACGTTCTGCAGTTTGTACTTGCTTTACTCTCGCCATGTAGGTTTGATGAGACCCAACTGCTTGTTCATAAGCAGTATAGACATCTTGTTTCAACAATAATGTATCTCTTGAGCTCAACAATTCCCAACGCTGTTTGTCTAATAGAGCACGTTTTACATTTGCTCTTGCTTGTCCGCCATTAAATATGGGTACATTTATTCCAATACCAATTACTTTTCCCAATTGATTTTTTAGCGAAGTACCATAACCGTTCCAAATGCTTCCAAAAGTTCTATTTCTGGTGGCAAAATTTGGTACTTGCGTAAATACTGGAATTGTAGTTGCCCCAGATTTTGAATAACCAATGTTTGATTCTGAAAATCCGTTCAAATAGGTTTCAGTAAATGTTTGGTTGAATGCGGTATTCATTTGTGCAAAAGCACTTATAGTAGGATACAATTGGGCTTTTGCTGATAAATAATTCTTATCTGCCGCCATTATTCTTAAAATATTGCCTTTAACCTGTGGCTGGGTTTGCATTGCAATAGCAAAAACAGATGCTGGTTTAATCTCAAGGATATTATCTACTGGAATAGATGCTACTGGTGGTGTCTCGATTATAAATGATTCATCAGCAGATATATTGAGCAATGATTTTAACGCTAATTTATCTAATTCGTATTGAACAGTTGATTGCACATAAACAGCAGAATCTCTAGCAACTTGTGTTTCTAATTCTGCAGCATTCAATTCTGGCAAACTCCCTGCATCTACCAATTTCCTAGTATTTTGATATTGTGCTTTTGATTGCTCTAATTGCACCAAATTTACTCGCGATTGCTCTAAACTTAATAATGCCAACAAATATTGACGTGCTACATTTAACCCAATATCGTTTTTTGCCTTATTTACCGCTTGTTTATCTGCCTCTAAAGTGTAACCGTTTGCTGCAATTGTATTTCTTTGACTATTCCAATTGTAAATTGTAGCGGATGATTGTATGGATTGATTCTCGTACATAATATTCGCATCCTGAAAAGTATTGGTGCTTCTATTTAATGAACGTCCAAATGAAATACCATGATTGAGATTAAAATTCAAAGAAGGAATCTGCTGCAACTTACTCTGGTTTAAAGTAACCTCCGACAACTTTGCAGTAATATCTGCTGTTTTAACTGAGATGTTGTTTTCCATCGCATATTCAACACAACGACGAAGATCCCAAGTTCTAGGGGTTTGTGCACAAACATTTAAACTAGATAACAGAATAAAAAAGAAAAAGTAGAATTTAGTCATGGAAGTTCAATTATTACCCAAATTTGATATGGATAACATAGCAACAAAGGTTAAACCAATTTTTGTTATAAAAAAATCACTCACAACAAATTTTTACCTTCTATACATTAATTTGTCAAAATCAATTGTAAATCCTTTCAATATGGAAAAAAATAAAATGTGGACATCAATTTTGAGAGGATTCAAATTAAAATTGTGTACCAATAATTTATAAATTTCTTAAAGCTTGATTAATATCTTCCTGCAGAAAAGGAGGTTCTTCTAATCCAATATAAAGTCTGCACATTCTGTGTTCTTTGTTTTCTGGGTTGAATTCATTTCTTGGAAATGATGCACATTTTGGCAGAAGCAAAGATTCATAACCGCCCCAACTTACAGCCATTTTTATATGTTTTAAGCGATTGCAAAAATTTTCTATTGCATCTACTGTATCCAATTTAAGAAAGAATGAAACCAAACCCGGACAAGTTTTCATTTGCTTTTTTGCCAATTCGTATTGAGGAAAATCTGGGTCTAATGGGAAAAGAACATCTTCAACCAAAGGATGATTTTTCAGGAACATCCACATTTCAAGGGTAGATGCATTTATCTTTTCCAATCTAGCGGTAAAGGTTCGTAAGCCTCTAAGCAACAACCATGCGTTAAAAGGTTGCATCCCACTTCCCACACATAAATATTCGCTTGTAAATATTTTACGCATCATAGCTGCCGATCCGCAAAGCACACCACCCAAGGTATCGCTGTGGCCACCGATGTATTTGGTTGCCGTTTGCATAACAAGATCGATTCCCATTTCAATAGGACGTTGGTTGAGCGGGGTAGCATGACTATTATCTATCATAGTAACAATACCTTCTGCCCTAGCCAATTCGGCAACTGCAGTAATATCTTGAAGGTCGAAAAACCAAGAATTTGGCGATTCTAAATAAATAAAAGTTGTGTTGGGAAGAATCCCCCTTTCAAAATTTTCGATATTGGTTCCATCAATATATGTAGTTACAATACCGAAACGAGGTAGAATCTTATCAAATAAATGTTGCACCCAACTGTAAGGTCGCTTTATAGACAAAATATGGTCACCGGCTTTCACATTTGCCAATACGCCTGCATAAATTGCGGCGATTCCACTATTAAAAAGCAGACAATCTTCTGCACCATCTAAAGCTGCGAGTTTTTTACGAAGGATATCAACTGTAGGATTCAATCCCCTAGAATAAATATAACCATCCATTTCATTTTGGAAAGCATTTCGTAATTCATCCACCGTGTTTAATGCGAAATTGCTGGTTTGAATTAACGGCGGAGCAATGGCGTTGAAATATTGAGATCTATCTTCGCCTAAATGATTTAATATAAAAGAGATATCAGAATCCATAGCCTCAGTTTTTCTTTAATTTTTGTTGTAAGAAATAGATCAAAATAAACGAACCCAACACCAAAAGTGCAACCAAGGCTGTCATAGGTTTATCGATAGTGATGCTGATAGCAACAAAAATATAGGTTAAAATAAAGATGATTGGTTGAAGGGGGTAGAACTTCATTTTATAAATTTGGCTATCGTCTTGCCCAGCCATTCTTTTTCTTAAAATGAACAAAGTAGCAGCGGAGAATGCCATACCGATACAATCAAGAAAAATGGAGAAGCTGAGGATTTTATCAAACGTATCTAAAAAAAACAGTATAACGATACTGAGCAAAGCATAAACAGTTAAACTAACGGTCAGCACATCACGCTTTTCGTCTTTTTTCTTGAAAGCTGCAGGAAGGATACCATCTTCACTCATTGCATACATCACGCGAGGGTTGCTCATCAAAATTACATTAACATAAGCCAAAACGGCAAAGAACAATAAAATAGAAAATGCAAACCTACCAGTTGGTCCAAAAATTCTTTCTGCAACAATTGCGGCAATGCCTTTAGAGGTTTTAAGTTCTTCGAATCCGATGATTTTAAAATAGGCAAAACTCACTGCAAGGTACAATCCGATGATTATAAGTATTCCAATAAAAATACCACGAGGCATGTTTTTTCTTGGGTTTTTAATTTCTTCACCAAAATTTATGGTTTGTTGATAACCACCGTAGGTAAAGCAAACAGCAACTAAGGCAACGCCGAAAGATTTTACATAATCCCAAAAGCCGTATTCAACAGTAGGAACAATAGAGTTTACAATTGGAGAATGAAATTTACTCGGAAAAAACAATGAAGAAATTAAGAAGAGAATCATTGCTATTTTGATGAGCATCAAAATATTCTGGGTAGTAGAACTTAAACGGAGTCCCATTAAGTTGATGATATAAAACAAAACGATAGCACCAATTGCGATAAGAGATTTTATAAAATCTGTTGGGGGTGTAGAGAAAATGATT
Source organism: Sphingobacterium thalpophilum (assembly GCA_945871875.1). GTDB lineage: Bacteria > Bacteroidota > Bacteroidia > Chitinophagales > Chitinophagaceae > Pollutibacter. The sequence continues at coordinate 19,126 of CAMBYC010000004.1, read as the reverse complement.
TGAGAGATATAGTCGCTACCGATTAGTGCAACAGCAGCCATAGAAGCTGCATTAGAAATAAGAATGATGCAATTAATCCCAAAAGCAAGTGAGGGGTGGTAAGCGGTGGAGAATATTTTATAGTAACCACCAGTTACGGGGTATCGGGAACCAATTTCGGCGTAGGTGAGGGCACCACAAAGTGCTACAATTCCTCCAACTATCCACGCCATAAAAAACACAGTTGGTGTAATTGAAGCTGCAGCCGCATCGGAGGCAGTACGGAAAATTCCCATTCCAATTACCAATCCAATTACAATCATTGTAAGATCAAATAGATTCAGCAGTGGCTTATTCGTTTTGACGGTATTCATAAACGCAATATAATTGTTAATGGTTAATGGTTAATGGTTAATTATGAGAAAATAATTCGTGTATTCGTAGCATTTAGTTGTTAGTAATTAGTTGTTAGTAATTCGTGCATTCGTGGCGGCCATTTTTTTAAAGAATTACTTCGTCATAAATCTCCAGCTTACGGAAGAATAGCTATAAGGGCCAGCTTTAATGTTAGTTTTATTTCCTTCAAGCTCTCCTTTAGAATTGACTTCTACATTGAAGCGGATAAGTGAATAATTGCCCTTTTCATAGTTGAATGTTGTTCCGTCATCATCATAAAGTGTAAATGATCCTTTTGATTTTCCATAAACCCTTAACTCTAAAGGCAACTGTTCGCCAGATTTTGGGGCATGGTCATGAACTGCGGTTAAAGGAATAATTCCTCCATCTTTAACAAACAATGGAATTTTTTCTAATGATGCAGCAATTTCTATCATTTGATTTTCCCCCACAAAATCGCCGGAATAAAAGTCATACCATTTTCCTTCTGGAAGATACACTTTCCTTGATTTTTCGCCAGCAAAAAAAGGTGCAACCAATATATTATCACCTACCATATATTGATCTTTACAATCTTTTTTTGTGCCTATGGCATAAGGGTTGTTGGTAGAAGACAATTTTCCGTTTACATCGGCAGGTTGAAATCCAAATCCATCTACTAAGTTCATAGCCCTAAACGGGGGTTTACCTTCAAAATGATATTGAGAAAAAGTGGTATAGAGGTAGGGCAACAATTGCATTCTCAATTGTGCAACGTCTCTAACCGCTGTTTCCACTTCGGGGAATGTCCATGGTTTGGTGCCATCGGCCCAAGCATTGAGCATTGCCATTGGAGAGAAACAAACAGTTTGGATACGTCGAACCCATTCTTCAGCAGTTTGTGAGGCCCTTACTTCTGGTGTCCATAAAATACCAATAAAACTACTGTTGATTAATGCTGTGATAAAATCTCTGTGGTTGTAATAGTCGTTATAAATTACATAAGGCAAATGGCTTGCCCCTGCATTTGAAGCCCTTGTTAATCCGTAAGTACGTTGATTGCGTTCTTTAAACCAAGATGCTGTCATTTGCTGCATCATCAACCCAAATGTTTGTCGCATTTGATCTGCACTTGTTCCAGACGGGAAAGTTGCTACATCTGGCCAAACCCAATTGTCAAAACCATCGGTTTCATCAATTTTATATCCACTCACACCCAAATCAAGGTGATTTTTTAAAAAATGAGCTTTAAAAGCATTTCTTGATTTGCTAAGGGTTAAATCTGGCACCAATCCATTCCAAACGGTATGTGAACCGGAGAGGTTTTTAATTTTTGGATAAAGTGATCCCTTGGGCGAAACATAAGGATTGAGCCATAAGTTGGCTTTAATACCGAGAATTGAAAGTGAATCTAAAAACATTTTGGGTTGGGGAAAACGTGTAGAATCCCATTCAAACGTACATGGATAAGCCATACTTTGCCAACCTGGTTCAACACCTATAAAATCTAATGGAAATTGATGTTCTTTAAATTGTTGAACTTCACGGAGAATGTCTTTTTGTGTATATAATGTGGGTACGCGCTGGGTAAACCCTAAGCCCCATTTTGGAGGAATATATCCACCGCCATTCATCAAATTATACCGCTGTACCACATGCATTGGTGTTGGACCTCCAAAAACATAAATTGTAGCTCCATCTGCCGGCACCAAAATTTCAACAGCATCTGAATAGGGCTGGGCTTTCCAATTTTTACTGGTATTGCGATCCATAAGTTCCGGCGGATTTTTGGCATCACGACTAATTGCTGTTCCCGCATAAACCGTAATGTATCTTGCTGCATCAATCAAAATTCCATACCCGTTTGAAGAAACATAAAAAGGTACAGGTGCATGGTTTCTCCCATTGTCAACCCCACCATAATGATCAACATGTAAATTTAAAATTCTGCCGCGTTGGTTAACAGTTTGAAAATTTAAGCCCAATCCAAATAACTTTTCTTCCCGTGTTAAAGGAAAACGCAAATAAACCTTATGATCTACAATTTTATAACTGATATCTGCCTTTGATACAGGGAAATCTGTAACCGGCAATTTTTCCAAAGCTGATACATTTGGATGAATTTGAGCTGCCGATAACAAAGTGAGTTTCTCGGATTTTCCTATACTGGCTTTCCAAATACCGGGATAAGCAACTTCCCATCGTAAAGAAACCTGAGCAAATACCTGAGTTTGAATATTAATTATACCAACTAAAAAAAGCAAATATTTATACATAAAACTTTAAGCTAACTAAAATTTAGATACCGGCTGTGTAATAAAATCATAAACCACAGATTTGAATTCTGCATCAAAATACTCTTTAAACAATTTGTAGGTTCTTTTCTTTGGCCAATCCACCAAAGGAATATCTTGCCCTTTTAACTCGTGTTTAAACAATTTATCGTAGTTTTTTTCTAACCAATCAAATCGTTGTTGCGGCGTAAACATTGTATCTACTAAATAAGCAGTTGATTCTAACCGCTGGTATCGTGGATTTGTTGTATCATGTACTTCATTAAAAAGGTCAACAAAGGGTTGTTTGTATCGTAAAACGATCAAATTTCTATTGATGTATCCTTCTTCAAACTCCTTTTGATCAATATTGAAATAAAATTCATCATCCTCATCTTCCTCATTTTCATCTTGATTGGCATCAATTGGGATTACATCATCAAATATTGGGAGTTCAAAATCTGCTTTAGCATATATTGCAAGTTGATTGTCTTTTTTATAAAACTCAATGTCATCTATCAACTCATAATTGGTGGGATATCTAGCCTGCTTATCCTCTATCATTTTATTGATGATTGCAATGTCTTTTTCTGTAAATTTTTCGTTTTCAATTAAATTACCAAAAAATTGTTCATAAATCAGTGCCGATCCTAACTTAATAATAGACAAATTCCAGCTTGTATAACTAAGATAATAGATTGCTTTTTTTGCTTTTATCGTTGTGCTTTTTGTAATAAAAGGATTAGCTAATGTAATTAAACAATCAGCTATTTGTTTTTCATTTTCTGAGGGTTGTGGACCCATTTTTGCATCCTTTTTGGCTTTTTCTTTGTTGTATTTAGCAAAATTTCCTTTAATAACTTTCATCTATTCTTAATTTGTTTGCTTTCTCAAATCTATATTTTCTTTGTCATAAAATTTTATTAAAATTGTTCTTTACACAAATAAAAAATGGCTAGGAAAAAAACTCCCAGCCATTTAAAAATATTTATTTAGAAACAATAGAATATCATTTAACTACTTTAATTACCCCGCGCATTACAGAGCCATGTCCGGGATAACTGCATAAAAAGGGATAATCTCCAGGGGTTGATGGTGCAACAAAATACAAAGATTCTGTAGCACCGGGTTGCATCAAAAGTGTATGAAACAATACTTTAGGCGTTAAAGGCACATAACTCATCTCTGAACCTTTCAATCCCAATTTCAAAGCCAAATTGGCAACTTCATCTGCTGACCCCGGTGTTGTTACAACCACATTATGGGTCATATCATCGTTATTATTGAATACCAACCTGATTTTTGAACCTGCCTTTACCTCAAAACTGGCAACATCAAACTTCAATCCAGGTTTTGTACTTAGGTTCAACAATTTGTCGGGTTGTTTCCAATCTGCAGGCATTGTTGTTTGTCTTTTTTTGGATGGAGGCGCCGCTTTTACCGCAGTCTTCACAATTGGCATTGTGTGATGCATCATGCTCATTTTTACTTTTTCACCTTCTTTTAAAACCGTTTTTTCTCCATCCGGAATGTAATTCAAAGTGTAATACCCAGTATTGTGTAAAAGTGCTTTATTGTCTTTTGATGATACACCTACTAAAGTGATTTCATGGATATTCCCTTCAATCAAACTATCTAAAACCAATTTTACTTTCAAGCCATCAGCCGACGGAACAATACCAACGATTTTTCTTTCGCGGTTGTTGATGATAGGACTTCCATATTCATGATGATATTCATAAGTAAAACTATGAATGCTATAATTCATAACGTTTTCCAAATGTTCAAGTGTGGCTGGTGTAGTAAATTCTACTTCAAAACCATCTGATAATGCATGAATATTTTTCATCTCAAATGGCGTTTCTCCGTTCCAAACCAAACGCTGTAATGCATATTCAGCTTTTCCTGTACTAGCCCATCCCCTACTGGTCATACCGCCAAACAAAGACCCATCCAATCCCCAACGCAACCTTACCAATCCAGAAGCAAATCCCTCAAAAAATGGATAACAAGCTCCTTGGTATTTGCCTTTCACTTTTTCTAATGTCATGCGCATAATTTTGGAATGTCCTTGGTCGGCAACAAAATATTGACCCGTAAAAGGACCAAATGCCCCACCGGTTTCATCTTCCACAATGTCTGCAGTTGAAATACCCATTAAAGTATGTGGAAACCAAACAGCTGGCAATTTAAGCTCCTTTATTTTTTTTGCAGCTTCAAACATTGGTTGACCGTTATCTACAATCTTCAAATCGGCTTTGGTAAGTTTTAATGGCGATTCAGGTTCTTTTGTCCAATTCAAACCTCCTGCATTTCCTGCGAAATCTCCTTTTTCCAAATGTGTAACCCTTCCGCTTCCTACCCAATCGCCTTGGTTTTCTGCATAAAAAACATCATTGTTGCTGTTTACGGTAAATCCGGCAGGCGAACGCAAACCTGTTGCGATGGGTTCTAATGTTCCATCTCCTTTAATTTTCACCAGCCATCCATGCCATTTTCCTAAACCATCGCCATAACCTACCCAAGCCACATTAAGGGTTACATACATATCTCCGTTGTGGTCAAACACTGGACCATAAGCATATTCGTGGTAGTTTCCGCTCAATTGAAATATTGAAATTGGGGTAAAAGAATCTGCTCTTCCATCGCCGTCTTTATCTTCAATTTTGGTTAATTCACCACGTTGTGTGCAATAAAATGCGCCATTGCGATATGCCAATCCCAATACTTCATGCAATCCAGAAGCAAACTTAGAAAAATGTGGAACCCCCGGTTTATAGGCATTTTGAATAATCCAGATTTCACCACGACGGGTAGAAACGGCAACGCGACCATCAGGCATCACCGCAATTCCACCTACTTCTAACCTAATATCTTGTGGAATGGCAATCGTTTTTAAACTGTAAAAATCTTTCTCCGACTGTATGGCTGAAGATTGAGCCATTACACCGCTTGTAACGGTAATCACTAATGCCAAAACGGCTATTATCGATGTATAAATTTTGTTGTTCAACATATATTGAGTTCTTTTTCTTTTGATTGAAGTTGTTTTCAATTTTAATCTTTCATTGGTTGGTTTACCAAAGCAACTGATACTGAATGGTTTCTGATGCCGGCATCAACAAAACGACATTGTTATTGTAAGTATCCATCTTAGGCAAAGTTCCAAGTGGCACTTGAATATAATAAGTAGAGTTATCAATGGCATATAAACCTTGTCCAACTGGCGTAATGTTTTTACCCTGTGCAATGCGTATCATCAGTTTTTCTTTTCCTGCACCAGTAACATCAATTTTACGATTGAATCCAGTTGCGTTTTCGTTGGGCAAAATTTGATCTACCAATGTAAACGCTTTATACTCATATTTGAAGGTTGGATTTCCGATGCCCGAAAGTGTATAACCTTTATATTGTAATGCCGTAATAGAATCTTTTACATTCTTGTTTTCAAAAATTAGACTATTCCCAGGTAAATCAATCGAAGCTCCGAGCGGGGAAGCAGTTTGTGGTTCACCTCGTTGGTTCCACATTTCAGTAGTATTCAAAAACTGGCCTTTCCATATTTTTAAAACGCCTCCTTGCATCAAATCATACGCAAAATGCAATTTTGAAGGATGTCCAACAGATACAATATGCGTTAATTTTTTATCACCCTGCATCATAAATGAACGAATCATCTCCGTTTCTTTTTGCGGCTCAACACTAATTAATGGAGCAGGACTTCTATCCGGAATACCAGAAACATTGTGAAGTGCTATTGGGCTACTGTTTGATTTTTCAACAGACAATGCCAAACCCGGACGTTCCCAATCGATGTATTTCTTTATCCAAATTTGAAAACTATGAGTGCCACCATCCAAATCAATTGACCCCGTTAATCCAGCCCTGCTGATGGTTGTAATTTCTGGATTGATAACAGCTTTACCATCTATGATCAAACTCCCTTCTCCCGTAAAAACCATTGAAAAAGTATATTTGTCTTTTACCGGCACATTGATTTTTCCATCATAAATCAAGAAAAAATTATCTCGAACCTGTGCAACCCTGCCATCTAGTGAACTGAGTTTACCTTGACTGGTAGGTTTTGTTTTGGCAGTTTCAGCTAAAGATTGAGCCGATTTTTCATAATATTTGTAACTGATGTCAGATAATGTTGCATTAAAAACTTCTTGTGGAGCGTATTTAATGTTTTTAATGGCGATAGGTCCATGATCGCCTTGAATCATTAAAGGTCCATAAGGTTTTTCATTTTCAAAAGCAGCAGAACGAGTTGGGCCACTTACAAAGATATTTTCGTGGATTACAACTCCATTTAATTTAACGTAGTTGAATTTTGCAGGAGTAGTTTTCTTACCGTTTTTATCAAATTTTGGTGCTTCAAAAGAAACCTCCAAATGTTGCCATAACCCAGGGGCTTTAGCTGCGTTCTGCATTGGCGAACTTCCTTCAAATCCTTTACCATTTTTAGCGGCTCTTTCATAAATACCGCCCATGTCTGAGTAACGTGGACTTTTTACACCCCAACTGTCGTTCAATTGAACCTCATATCTAGATTGGAAATAAATACCTGAATTGGTTTTTCGGGGAAGCATTACATCACATTCAAAATACATATCGCCGTGTTCCATTTTGGTAACCAAATGATGCCCGGGTTGAAACTGAATACTACGATTATAATCGTTGTAAACAATTCCAGAACCTTTAGCAGTGGTTAAAAATGTATCTTGATAAGCAGATTGAACAGCGCCAACTAGTTTCCAATTGGAGGAAGGCGATTGAAAGGCATCAAAAGAATTCAGCATTAAAGGCTGAAGTTTAGATTTCATGTTTTGGGCAGAAACCGTATAAAAATTGAAGACAAAAAGAAAAAATGGCAGAGCAATCTTACACCGCATATTGTATGGGTTTTATTTATATGAAAATAACAAATAAGTTGGAGATGCTAAATAAATGTTAAATCTTGAAACCTTTTATTTTATTCTTAATTTTTTTCAGGGCGATGGATGATTACTTTAAATAATTCCCTCTTTATCTTTATATGGTTTGTCTATTCCCTCAGGAACGGAAACTACCATAAGTTTTTTTTCATCTACTAAGATTGTTTCAGATTCAATAAAAATTGCGGGTTTCACATGTTCATTTGCAGCATTTACAATCAAATCTGTTAATCTTCTAAGCTCATTATCCTCAAGACCAATGATATCCCAAGTTTTATCGTCAACACCAATTAATATTTTGCCACCCTTTGAATTGGCAAAAGCCACCAATTCTCTGGCAAAACTTTGCTCATTATCTACATTCAACTTAAACTGAACGGTAGAAGTTTCTCCTAAAGCGATGAGCAATTTTATTTTTGGCTATCCATTTAAATGTAAATTTAACTTATTCAGAATTATTCAATAGATATCAGAATAGTTTTTTTACACTTTTTAAAACTAGGGATTAAAATTTTCTAATCCCTAGTTAGCGCATCAAATTAAACTTTAAATAAAATTCAGCGGCTGGTATTTTCCTTTAAGGATTTTTGCTTGATCAGCACCCAACCAATTGTTTAAAACTGTGGCATAAACGGATTTAAAATCTACTGTATGTTGTAAATCTCCATCTACCAATTTGCTTAAATCGGGCAATTCGTTTAAAATTCCTTTTTGTTTGAGATTGCCACTGATGAAAAACATATTGTTTGCCGTTCCGTGGTCTGTTCCGCCGCTTGCATTTTGTGCTACCCTTCTACCAAATTCCGAAAACGAAAAGATAAGCACATCTTCCATTCTATGGTTTTGAGATAAATCTTCTGTAAAAGATTTTAAAGCACCGTTGAGTTCTTCAAACAAACGCTTTTGACGGTTTTCTTGTTGCACGTGGGTATCAAAACTGCCTAAAGACACATAATAAACCTTGGTATTGATTTCACTAAAAATCAAGCTAGCAATAGTTTTCATGCTCTGACCCAATTGCGTAGCAGGGTATTGCTGGTTGGTAGGATGCAATTTGCTTTGCTTAAAAATATAATCTGCCGAAGAAATGGTTTCAGCCATTGTTTTGTAGAGATAATCTACAGGAGCTTCCGCATGATGCTCGTGGTTATTTGAAAGCTCTCTAAAAAACTTTTCTTGACTGCTACCAAATAAATTTTTAGGATTTTTGAAAGCCAATCCGTTCATTTGTTCCCCTTTTAATGCCAAACTAAGGGTGTCATCCAATTCTAAAACCTGTGTGGGCTTATCGCAACCATGGCACATTGCATCCAAATAACGACCAACCCAACCCGACTGAACAATTTCGTTGCTTTCACTGGCACTTTGCCAAATATCCATACTCCTAAAATGTGAGCGGTCTGGATTAGGATAACCTACATTGTTTAAAATTGCGAGATTTCCGTTGTCATGTAAAGTTCTAAAATGGGTAAGAGATGGATGTAACCCTACTTCGTCGTTTAATTGTAAAGCTTCTTCCTTTTTAATGCTCAAACCTGGACGTTCTTTGTAATAAATATCGTTCCTAAAAGGGATTACAGTATTTAAACCGTCATTACCACCCGAAAACTGAATAACTACAACCACTTTATTGCCCGGTGGAAGCATTTTAGGCTTTTCAAATGCCTTTAAAAAATTGGGCACCAAAATGGTGCTGGTGGCTAAACTGCCTATTTGGATAAAATTTCTTCTTTTGATTAACATACAATAATAGTTTATTGATTAATTACATCATTTGGTATTCGGGTGTGCTCATTAATTGAATAATACCCGTTTGTATAAAGCTTTCTCTTGAAGTATTGTCTGCAAAAGCCATAACTTTAGAAATATCTGTATTGCTCGACAATAAAACTTCTTTAATCATTGATTCAGACAGATTTGGTCTGGAGGTTTTTTCAAATCTAGCAAATATGGATTTCCAATCGATGGTAACATTTACTTTACCACCTGCATTGCGTTTTTTTGTGTTTTCCATCTGCCCCATCATAACGTCATCATCTTGCTTTGCTGCAATCGCGTCATCACTATTGTCGTGCAACATTCTAGGAATTTTTAAGCGATACATCAAAGTAGAACTATCGATCCAAGATTTTCCGCCAGGCCAACCCGCTACGTTTGGAGGATAAAATAAAACTTGTCCAAGTAAACGCTGGTACAACAATTGAACATCTTGTTTTTCAAATTGCATGGGCAAAAATCTTCTGATGCCTACAATCAATTCTATGGGAGATTTTATTTTTACACCGATATTTTTCTTCTCATAAAACCAAGAAGAAGTAAAAATATCTTCCATCAATGTATTTATTTTGTAACCCGATTGGTAAAAAGAATCAGCAAATCGGTTTACTTCAGCTGAAGTAACATTGTCATTAACAAAGTTTTGTAATATTTTTTTGGTGATGAAAAATGCAGTTTCTTTTTTCTCCAAAAGCATATTAATTACATCATCTCCTGAATAATTCCCTGATTTACCAAAAATGGTTTTAATTCCTGTATCGTGAAAAATTCTTCTGAATATAAAATCACCATCAGGTTGGAAGCCCCACCCAGTAAATGCACGAGCTGCTTCTTTTACATCTTGTTCAGTATAATTTCCCCTACCTAACGTGAACAATTCCATTACTTCCCGGGCAAAGTTTTCGTTGGGATGTGATTTTCTATTTTGTTGGTTGTTTAAGAAAGCCAACATTGAAGCAGATTTTGATACTCCACGAAGCAGGGTTCCAAAATCTGATAAACCATCACGTCTAATAATTTCAAGCAATTGTTGCTGGTGGATGATATTTATTTCTCTGGAAGCGAAATGACCATGCCAGAAAAAAGCCATTTTTTCGCGGAGTTGGGCTTGAGAATTTGTCATTTCATCAAGCCAAAGTAAGTTTAGCTTTTTGATGCCATCCCTACTTTCTTTCAAGATCATCAATTTTTTTTCTTTGCTTAGAGCTGCATAAGAACGATAATCTTTTTTTACGGCATTGATTAAAGAGAAATCACTTTGGGGCAGACTTAATGAAGTAGGTTCTAGTGCAGAAGCAGCATTAATTTTTTTAAACAATTGTTTTGTAGATGCTGATTCTAAATTTTTCAATTCATCGGCTTTTGGGCCAAAACCACTTCTCCACAACAAGTGGTGATTTTGTAGATCATTTGAAGCAATCATTGATTCGTTTTTATTTCAGACTAAATGTGAATGATTTCGTTTAATTATAATACAATTTAAATCTAAGGGATTCTTATCTATAAAACTTCAATCAACCTTAAATCTATTGTATCTCATATTCCTTCATTGTATTATTATCATTTACCTTTGCAAAAATTAGTTAAATGTTACAGATAAACTTTTTACGCCAAAATAGAGATTTGGTTGTAGAGAAACTTAAGGTTAAGCATTTTGGAAATCCTGAAATTGTGGATACCATTTTGCTATTGGATGAAAAAAGAAGAAAAATTTTAACCGATAAAGAAGAATTATTAGCCAAGCGCAATGCCTCATCAAAAGCCATAGGACAATTGATGGCAAAAGGTTTGAAAGAAGAAGCTGAAGCACAAAAGCAAGAAGTTGCAGAACAAAAAGTTCAAATAGATGAGCTAGAACTATTGTTAACGGCAGCAGAAAATGAGCAACAAGATTTATTGATTAAGTTACCCAATCTGCCTACTGATATCGTTCCAAAAGGAAAAACGCCTGAAGAAAATGTGGTAGAACGTTCTGGAGGAACAATGCCTGAATTGCATGCGAATGCAGTTCCACATTGGGATTTGATTAAACAGTACCATTTGGTTGATTTTGAAACTGGTGTAAAATTAACGGGAAGTGGATTTCCATTGTATAAAGGCAAGGGTGCTAAATTGCAAAGAGCGTTGATTCAATATTTTTTAGATTACAATACCGCTGCGGGTTATACAGAATATTTACCGCCTTTTATGGTTAATGAAGCATCAGCTTGGGGAACAGGACAATTGCCCGATAAAGAAGGGCAAATGTATTTTATGCCGGCAGACAATTATTATTTGATTCCAACTGCGGAGGTTCCTGTTACCAATATTTACAGAGATGAAATTGTAAAAGAGGGAGATTTACCAATAAAAATGACAGCTTATACGCCTTGTTTTAGAAGAGAAGCTGGAAGTTTTGGTAAAGATGTTCGCGGATTGAATCGTGTGCACCAGTTTGACAAAATTGAAATTGTGCAATTGGTTCATCCAGAAAAAAGCTATGAAACGCTTGATGCAATGGTGAAACATGTTGAAAGATTGGTTCAAAGTTTGGGTTTGCCTTATAGAATTTTGAGGTTGTGTGGAGGTGATATGAGTTTTTCATCAGCTTTAACCTACGATTTTGAAGTGTATAGTAAGGCACAGGAAAGGTGGTTAGAAGTGAGTTCTGTAAGTAATTTTGAAACCTTTCAATCGAACCGAATGAAAATCAGGTTTAAAGATACGAATGGTAAAATGCAATTGGTTCATACATTAAATGGAAGTTCATTGGCATTGCCAAGAATTTTGGCTAGTATTTTGGAGAACTATCAAAAAGAAGATCATATTGAAATTCCGGAAGTTTTGTGGGAATATTTTAAAGAAAAGGAGATACGTTAATGCAGTTTGGTGATGATTTACAGGCACGTTGGTGGAAATTGGAAGAGCAGTTGATGGCAAGATTTGGGAAAAAGCCAGATGTGGAAACAATTTTGTTTTTAATAGGCGTACAAGAATCAGGATTCAATCAGCTGAAATATACAAAAGAGCAAAAGCAAGATTTGATGCACGTTGCAGTTTGTGCTTTGTTGGAAAGTAGTGGTTTTTTTGAATTTGAGAGCAAAGATGATGAAGGTTGGCCGCACTATAAACAATTAAAACACATGCCTCCAATGGATGCAATACAACAAGAGAACTTTTTAAAAGATCATATTTTATTGTATTTCATGGATGGGAAGTAGATATAAGTAATTGGTGGTACGAAATCTTTAGATGCCACGAATGCACGAATGTTATCTAACTACTAACAACTAATAGCTAACTACTAAATGCCACTAATGCACGAAAGATACTTGTTAATAATTATAGTTTAACACAAATTGTGCATTAAGAAAATAGAAAGGCGTTTTTTAATTCCCTCCAACTTCAGCTCGGCAATATTGGGTATTACTGAAATTGCATAGCCTCAACATTTGCTTTTTATTTCTAATGCGTAATTAAAAATAAATGAAGCTATTGCGCATTTTATAAACGATCATACAACTACATCAGTTTATTCTAATCAAAAGTATATGTACTATGCTTTTTAAACAACCGCTAAACATATTTCATCAATATTGAAATATTTTTTTTAATTAGCGTTTATAGTTTAAAATTGGAACAGTTCAAGTTGATATTGATTGTTTTAAAGTGTTGAAAATTTAAATTGCGTTATTAGATGTTATTTAATTCATTGGAATTTTTAATATTTTTACCCTTTGTTTTTTTATGTTATTGGTATTTATTCTCAAAAAATAAGTCAACCCAAAATATATTTTTACTGTTTTCGAGTTATGTATTTTATGCTTTTTGGGATTGGAGATTTTTGTTTTTACTACTATTTTCTACTGGGATAGATTATTTTTTAGGAATATTGATTAACAATAGTGATGTTGAAAATAAAAGAAAATGGTTATTAAGATTAAGTGTTTTTATTAAAATATTAATTCTTTGCTATTTCAAATATGCTGATTTTTTTGTTAACTCGTTTATAGAATTTTTCTATAACCTAGGAATAAAAATCAAACCCTTTGAGTTGAATATTCTACTCCCAATTGGAATTTCTTTTTATACATTTCATGGGATTTCATATCTAACTGATATTTTTTACAACCGAATAAAGCCAGTTAAAAGCTATATTGAATATAGCTTATTTGTATCTTATTTCCCTTTATTGGTGGCAGGCCCAATTGAACGTGCCACCCATCTTTTACCCCAACTATACAAAAAACGAAAATTTAATTACAAACAAAGTATCTCAGGATTACAGTTGATGCTTTGGGGAATGTTTAAAAAAGTGGTTGTTGCAGATTCATTAGCCAATATTGTTAATAATGCTTTTACTAAATATGAACAATACAATGGGATTTCACTCATTGTTGGTGTAATAAGTTTATCATTTTTAATTTATGGAGATTTTAGTGGTTATTCAGATATTGCAAGAGGAGTTTCAAAATTATTCGGAATTGAGTTACTTAAGAACTTCAATCTTCCATATTTCTCAAGAAGTATTGGTGAATATTGGAGTAGATGGCATATTAGTTTATCTTCTTGGTTAAATGATTATGTTTTTACGCCCTTAGCATTAAAATTTCGTAATTGGGGAAAACTAGGTGTTTACTTAGCTATTTTTATTACTTTTTTAATTTCTGGTTTTTGGCATGGACCAGCTTGGCATTATGTAGCGCAAGGGTTTTTGTTTAGTATCTACTATATTCCAATTGTTTTCTCAAAAAAAAGAATAAAACTTATAGAATACAATAAGGATTCAACTTTCTCCTTTTTAGATGTCTTTAAAATTGTTAGAACTTATATAATGGTTTGCATTGGCTATGTGTATTTTAGAGCAGAAAGTTTACAACATGCATGGAATTATTTAACAACTATCTTATCAAGTTTATACCACAATCCTTATCAGCTTTTAAGTTTGCCAGAAGGATGGGAGTGTATTCTAATTATTGCACCAATAATAATCGGCGATTTAATGATTAGAAAGTATAAAACGTTTGAAAATATTCCTGTTTTTTTAAAATACTGCTCTTATTTGATTTTAGGTTTAGCTATCTTTTTTTGTTTCGACAAAAAAACAAGTTTCGTGTATTTTCAATTTTAATGTAACATGATTTCGATAATAAAAAAAGCTATTATTTATTTATTTGTTGTATCACTTGTTGGGTATTCAATTATATTAATCTATTTTAAGTTAAATCCACTCGGATTTTTTTCTTCTGTAGATGAAAACAAAATAATGCAATTTAAAATAGATAAATCTAACCAATCATTATATCCATACACCAATATAATTATTGGTGATTCGCGACCAATGGTTGGATTAAACCCTATTTTGTTAAAACATAATTTTATAAATTTTTCCATAGGTGCTGGAACTCCATTGGAAGGTTTTTTGCTATTAAAAAATATATTAAAAAGAAATAAAATTGATACTGTTATAATTTCTTTTGGTATTAACCATTTTATTACGGACAACATATTTAAACAATCAATATATAATCATTTAATAACCAATGATGATTTAAAAAGAATTGAGTTATTGGAGAAAAATAAAAATATTACTTTGGAAGGTGAAATTCCTGGGTATTTAATTTCTTCTGAAAGAAATTTGATTTCAAACAATAATGTACTTGCTTTTAGAAGTTATTTTTTAAGTAGTTTAAGTGCAAACTTAACCAGCAAAAATCATCAATTTAATACCTCAAAATCAAATTTAGGTTTTCAATTATTTAATGATAAAGACTCATCAATTGAGATTAGCAAAGAGTTTGACTTGTTTAATAGTAAGATTCCTATAAAAATGAATGAAATATTAGTGTCGTATTTAGATTCTATACATTCAATTTGTGTAGAGAAAGATATCAAACCAATATTTATATTTTTCCCATTAAATCAAGCCAGTAAAAAGTATTTGTATAATTCATTTTATCCCAAAAAGATGCCAAAATTTAAACTTTGGATACAAAAAAGGTTTCCTGCCTTTCAGATTTATGATAAACATGATTTTTTACCAAATAATTATTTTGGTGATTCTCATCATTTGAATAAACGTGGAAGTGATTTTTTTACTACTGATTTTAAAAATAATTTTCTCGAAAAGGAATGAAATATAAAATAATAAAGGACCATTATGTTATTGGTTGATTAAATATTTACAACATAGTTTGATTGTATTGTAACAAGTTGGTATAGAACGATTAAACCAAGTATCTAAAGCATTTAAAAAGTTTAGAATGAGAATTGCCATTTTAGGAAATTATGCAACACAATTTTTATGCAAGTCTTTAAAATTGGCTGCAAGAAACTACAATTTTAAAGTTGAATGGTATGAAGCGGATTACCATTCAATAAATCTTGAAATTGTAGATGATAAGTCTGGGTTGTATTCATTTTCCCCAGATTTTATTATTTGGCACGAATCCTATTTAGGTTTACGGGATCATTTTTATGAAAATTCTTCAACGGAGCAACTAATTTTTGCACACAAGTATATTGAACATTTCAATAATCTTATATCAATTTTATCGCAAAGATTACCTGACTGTAAAATTTTATTTCCATTACCATTAAACAGTAATGACAATATTTTCGGTAATTATTTTTCCAAAGTACAACATTCATGGGGGTATCAATCCCTAAAATTAAATGTGCAACTTCTTGAATTCAGCCATCAAAATCCATCTTTCTATTTAATCGATAGCCAAAGACATGGAATTGATTCAACAACGGATTGGTCTCAAGTAGTTAATGCAGAATTGCACTTTACAATTGATTATTTAAACTGGTTATCAAATAATATTTTAGGATTCATTGCATCAATCAAAGGGCAATTTAAAAAGTGTTTGATTTTAGATTTGGACAATACTTTGTGGGGTGGAATTATAGGTGATGATGGTTTAGAAGGCATACAACTTGGAGCCTTGGGAAATGGAAAAGCATTTAGCAGATTACAAAAATGGATTAAGCAACTGAAAAATCGTGGAATTGTATTAGCAGTTTGTTCAAAAAACAATGAAGAAACTGCAAAACTACCTTTTTTGAATCATCCTGATATGCATTTGAAACTTGATGATATTGCAGTTTTTGTTGCAAATTGGAATAACAAAGTAGATAATATCCAAACCATTCAAAAAGTTCTAAATATTGGATACGATTCAATGGTATTTCTAGATGATAATCCAGCTGAAAGAGAAATTGTAAAGCAACATTTAACAGAAATAAATGTTCCTGAATTACCTGAAGACCCTGCTGATTTCTTGCCTTATCTTATTGGCCTAAATTTATTTGAAACTACCTCCTATACAGAAAATGATGCTAACCGTACCATCCAATACCAAGAGGAAGCAAAGAGAGTTCAATTGGCTGATTCAATAACCAATATAGATGACTATTTAACTTCATTACAAATGGTTGCAGAGGTTGGAGCATTTAAGCCTATTGATTATGAAAGAATTGCCCAACTTACACAGCGTTCTAACCAGTTTAATCTACGAACTATTAGATATACTTCAGATGATATTCAAAAAATAAGCGAAGACAATTCTCATCTAACTGTTTCAGTGCATCTGGCAGACAAATTTGGAAACTACGGTTTAATAAGTGTAATAATTATAAAAATCAATAGTCAAAATAAAGCATTTATTGATACTTGGATTATGAGTTGTAGGGTATTGAAAAGAACTTTGGAAGCATTTGTTTTAAATTATCTTGTTGATAAGTTAAAACAAAAGAATATTAGCGTTTTATTTGGCGAATATCTGGAAACACCTAAAAATAAAATCGTCTCGAATTTTTATACAGATATGGGCTTTTCATCAACAAAAGAGAAAAACAATTACAAATTAGATATAAACGGCTTCAAAACTTTAAACAATAAGATTATTTCAAAATGAATATAACAATTGATGATATTTTACCAATTTTCAAAGACATATTTGAAAACGATCGTTTAGAAATAACTGAAAAAACAACTGCTGCCGATATCGAAGAGTGGGATTCAATTAACCATATTTACTTGATTGTAGCGATTGAAAAAAAGTTTAAGAAGAAATTTACAACAACCCAGATTCAAAAATGGAAAACTGTTGGAGATATATTGAAAGACTTAAATTCTTAATTTTTGCCACGAATGCACGAATGTATTTGCCACGAATGCACGAATAAAACTTTATTAGCCACGAATGCACGAATGTATTAGCCACGAATGCACGAATGTTATCTAAATACTAACTACTAACTACTTCTTTTGCCACGAATGCACGAATAATAACTCTTAATTATATCTTCAATAAAATATAAAATCTCTTTAAAAAATTATATCAATAGTTATAATATTTTAAAGAGATTTTATATTTAAGGAATATACTTTAAAAAAATCATTAGTAAGGGTTATTACTAATAATTAGGTTTTATTCGTGTATTCGTGGCAATTAAAGTTTTATTCGTGCATTCGTGGCAATATATTTGAGCATTTGTGGCTTAACCCAGCTTGTTTAAATCAAAAGGCATTTTTCTCATACGCTTTCCCGTTGCTGCAAAAACAGCATTTGCCAATGCCGGAGCAACTGGAGGTAAACCTGGTTCGCCAACACCTTTAATTACAGAGCCGCCGTCTGCCAATATTAATGTTTCCACTTTCGGCATTTCGTTCATGCGCATCATTCTGTTGTTGTGGAAATTGGTTTGCACAGATTTTCCATTTTCAAATACGATTTCATCTTTGGTGGCTGCCGTTATGCCCATTACTACCGCTCCTTCAACTTGTGCGTTTACGGTATCTGGATTTACAACTGTACCTAAATCAATCACACAATAAACTTTTTCAACTTTTACGCCACCGTTGGGTTTTGTGGATACTTCCACAACCATCGCTGCCAAGCCTGCGAAGAATTCATACTGGGCAACGCCTCTTCCCCAACCTTTGGGCAACGGTTGATCCCACTTTGAAAATTCTTTTAGCTTCATCAACACCTTTTTGGGGTCTGATGGTTTGGGCATCATATCAAACCTAAATTGGAATGGATCCTTTTTCGCGGCTACAGCCAATTCATCTATAAAACACTCGTGCGAGAATGCCAATGTAGAACTTGTTACCGAACGCCAAGGGGCTAACGGAATATGTGTTTCAGCAAAAACATAAGCGTTTTTCATGTTTGGAATCTCATACTTCTGATCGCTGATGCCTTCTGTCATGGTTTTATCTGCCTTGGTTGCATCGTATTTTGCATTTTTAGTGGCAGCAATAGAAGGTGAAATCACTTTATGTTGAAATGCGGTCACCTTTCCGTCTTTGTCTAACGCAGCTTTCATGGCCGAAAAAGTCATCGGTCTGAATGGTCCCATTTGGGTATCGTCTTCTCTGGTCCAAATCGTTTTTACAGGTTTGCCGCCCATTGCTTTGGCGATTCCTGCTGCCTCATTGGCAAAGTCTCCTGATAATCTTCTACCAAATCCACCGCCGTTGAAAGCCACATTAACTTTGATATCGTCTGATTTTAATCCTTGTGTGGATGCAATCTCTCCTTTGATGATGTTTGGACCTTGTGTAGAAACCCAAACTTCTACGTGTGTATCGTCGTGCCATTGAACCGTGCAATTCATCGGTTCCATGGTAGAATGCGATACCATATTGGTTTCGTAGAAGGATTCAATTTTTTGTGCAGATTCAGCAAAAGCTTTATCGAAATCTCCCACATTGTGGGCAATTACGCCATCATTCTTAGATAAATCTCTAAGCTTTTGGTTGAATGCTTTTGAACTGAAGGTATCAAAGCCTTG
>CAMBYC010000003.1 GCA_945871875.1 Sphingobacterium thalpophilum | reverse complement strand
CTATGCTACCTGTTCTAGAATGCCGTAGGCATGACAGCTCGGTAGGAATCTATACATTAAGTAATTAAGTGCCGTAGGCACGACACAATGAAGCTATTAACCTATGCTGAATTTTATGCTTTAATGCAACCTGTCCTATTTGTTTCGTGCCTACGGCACTTATTTATTTAGTAAAAAGTTTTCTACCGAGGCGGCATTTGAGAACAGGTCGCATTCCATCTAACTAAATCATAACACCTTGACTATCAATTATTTTTATTTCATTGATTTTAGGCTTTGCTTATTGCTCATGAATGCGCAAATTAGCAAAACAAATGCTGCAAACAACGCCATAAATTGAAATTTTGGTTTAATCTATCAAATTGTTTACTTCTCGAACTAAATGTTCTGTCTAAAAAAATGTCTCTCTATTGTAGGTTTCAGCCTATGGTCATGAACACGAAATTGAGAGACTTTTAAAATAAGTCAGGCTTCATTAGCCTTACGAAATTCAGACGGACTGATACCTTCGTATTTTTTAAAGAAAGTTGAAAGTTGACTTTTACTCTCAAGACCAATTTGGTAAGCTATTTCAGAAATTGACAAATTGGAGGTTGTAAGCAATTCTCTGATTTTTATCATCCTGAGTTGAATTAAATACTGTGCAGGACTAATACCTTCGTATTTCTTAAACATTCTTCTAAACCAGGAATAACCTACTCCCAATTCTTTCACCAGATCTTCAAATATTATTTTATTAGCAATATTTTCTCTCATTATTATGCGTGATTTATTTAACTTATCAATAATTCCCGAACTACTATTTTCAGTATAATTCAAATTTTTGTAGTAAAAATGACCTAAAATATGTAATGCGATACTAGAGATTAAATTTTGAGACCCCACCTTATCAATTGAGGCAATTTTTAATATATCCTTGTAAAGGTTTGTGATGGTTTCGCTTATACCGATGTGACAAATACATTCTTTTTTTGAAAAGTAATTAGCTTTAAGTCTTTCATCCATAATTGGCCCTTCAAATCCAATCCAATAACTTTTCCATCCTATTGTAGGATCTGGATAATAACTGTGCCATTCACCCGGGAAAATCAGAAACATTGTTCCTGCATGTATCTGAGTAGTATTACAAGAGTTTGATTTAAAAACTCCTCGCCCTTCAACAATATATATAATTTGAAATTCATTTAAGACCCTTCCTTGAGACGATTTAAAGCTGTATTTAGATGGATGTTTAGCAAAATTAGGGTCATCGTCTCTTGTTCTCATGCATTCAAATCCTGCTGTTGTAACATTAATACCCCATGTATTATATACATCACTTGTAATGAAATATTTTAGGTTGTCAACTTCTGCGGGGTTCATCATAATAGTATCATTTTTGAATTATTTATTTATTAATTGGTCTTAATTCTTGTGTCATATTTGTGAACAATATTATCAATTATTTTCTAAATCACATAAATTTCGGTCTAATTTCATTATTCTTTAGAAACATTTTCCTGAGTTGAATTTTTGAATTGGTGAGCGTATTAAGAATTTTAAATTAATAATATAATGTGTAGAAAAAAAGCGAAGTTTTTAATGTTTACCACAATTTTTATTTGGGTATTTGTTTTAGTTGCACACGCACAACTACCTCCTGTTTTTGAAAATGGTAGGAGTTATCAAAAGGAGGCTGAGATTAGGAATTTTTTAGCTCCAACACGCATTGTTTGGGAAAGTAAAACGGGGATAGTAAACGCATCATCTCTTTTAAAGCCTGGAAATGGACAGGCAGACTTGAGCAATAATGGACTTTGTGTACTAAAAAGTACCTCATCGTCGAAGGCTTCTATTATCCTTGATTTTGGCCGTGAGTTACACGGAGGGTTACAATTGGTGACTGGTATGATGAAGAAAAATCGCGCTGTTAAGGTTCGCCTGCGGTTTGGCGAGTCTGTTAGTGAAACAATGTCAGAAATAGATACCATTAAAGGAGCGACCAATGACCATGCCATGCGTGATTTCGAAATAACGCTTCCTTGGCTGGGCAAATTGGAAGTTGGTAATACCGGCTTTAGATTTGTGAAAATTGATTTGTTAGATAACGATACAGAACTGTTGCTTAAAGAAGTTAGGGCAGTTTTTACCTTCCGAGATATTCCTTATTTAGGGTCGTTTAAATGCAACGATGAACTGCTCAATAAGATTTGGATAACTGGTGCTTACACAGTGCATTTAAATATGCAAGATTATCTTTGGGATGGGATCAAGCGTGACAGATTGGTTTGGGTAGGTGACATGCATCCTGAAACGTCCACGATTTCTACTGTATTTGGCAACAACGAGGTTGTACCAAAAAGCCTTGACTTATCTCGGGATATCACACCGCTACCTAAATGGATGAACGGAATCAGTTCTTACTCCATGTGGTGGGTTATAATACATCGGGATTGGTATTATAATCACGGAGATCTTACTTATTTAAAACAACAGAATGCATATCTATCCCAATTATTACCGCTTATCTGTGCCAAAATAGATAGTAACAACAGTGAGATACTTGATGCCCGTTTTCTTGATTGGCCATCAAGTGAAAACCCGAAAGGTATACATGCCGGTTTGCAAGCTTTGATGGTTTTATCCTTAACAGCTGGTGCTGATCTTTGTAAAATTTTAAAGGATCCTGCAACAGAGAAATTATGCATGGAGACAGTTAGGAGATTAAAGCAAAACGTTCCCGATATAAACAACTCCAAGCAAGCTGCCGCACTTTTAACACTCGCCGGAATGATTTCGCCAGAGACAGCTAATAGGGAAGTGATTGGTATTGGAGGTGCTGAAAATTTTTCCACTTTTTACGGGTATTATATGTTAAAAGCCAAGGCAATGGCCGGGGATTATAAAGGTTCATTGGATAATATTCGACAATACTGGGGAGCGATGCTCAACCTCGGTGCAACTACTTTTTGGGAAGATTTTAACTTAAAATGGCTCCCCAATGCAGCTCGAATAGATGAAATAGTACCTCCTGAAAAAATAGATATCCATGGAGATTATGGTGCCTATTGTTATAAGGGATTCCGTCACAGCCTTTGTCATGGCTGGGCATCAGGACCTACACCATGGTTAACTGAATATGTTTTGGGTGTTAAAGTTATTGCACCTGGCTGTCGCGTTGTTAAAATAAGTCCGCATTTAGGCGATCTGCAGTTTGCAGAAGGAACATTCCCAACCCCGTACGGCATTATAAAAATCAAGCATACTAAAATGGCCAATGGAAAAGTAACATCGCAGATTAGTGCACCTAAAGAAGTTAAAATAATTAGGTAAAGTCTAAATAAAAAAATTGTCATGGAAAATCGTAAGTGCCTCTTTTTAGGATGTATGTTTCTGTTTTTTATACATACAAACAATTGCTATGCTCAGCAACCAAACGTATTACTAATTGTAGCCGATGATATGGGCCTACAATGCAGTGCCCTTAAAACGCCTGGTGTACAAACACCTGCTTTAGACGCCTTGATTAAACATGGCACTTTGACAACAAAGGCATACGCCACCTTTTCCTCCTGTTCACCATCAAGGACTAGTTTTCTAACTGGTACTTTTCCTCATGTTAACGGAGTAACAACAAATGTGAATGAATTGTTAGAAAAAGAAAAGAACGGGAAGCTGGGCGATAATCTCTCAGAATTAAATAAGCAGTTTGCTGTGAACCAAAATGTTACAAGCCTGATTGAAGTATTGAACCGATCGGGGTATTACACTGGACTTACAGGTAAATTTCATGTTAGCTCACCAGAAAAGTTCCCCTTCGATTATTGGGGTAAAGAGGTAAATGCTTCAGCATTTTTTAAAGAGGCCAAAAAAAGTGGTAAACCTTTTTTTCTTGATTATAATTTGCATACGCCGCACAGACCATACGCTAAAAGTCCGAATGACAGAAGTAATATCCAGTTGAATGCATTGGCAGTACCCGCATACCTCCCTAATAATGCATTAATGCAAAAAGATTGGTCGGATTACCTTGGCTCAGTTGAGGCAACAGATCGATCTGTTGCCGATGTGATGAAACTGTTGGCTGATGAAGGTCTTGAAAAAAATACACTTGTGATATTCATTGCTGATCATGGGCCGTCTATTCATCGTGGTAAATATTCTGAATACGAGTTTGGATCGCATGTGCCAGTAATTTTTTCGGGGCTAAATATTCCGCAGGGTAAAATCAATAACAGTTTATTTAGCTTGGCCGATTTAATGCCAACGATTTTAGATCTCCTGCATTTGGAGGTTCCAACATCAGTAAATGGGGCGTCAAAAAAGTTAAACCTATTGGGCGATAAGCAAAATTTGGGAAAGTTTATTTATACGGAGGTGGCCTTACCTCGAAAGGGTGAGCCAAATTTTCAGGGAAGAGGAATGAGCGACGGGCGTTATTGGTACATTAGAAGGAATGAAAAACCTAGAATGCCTAGATACCCCGCAGATAACTTTGAAACAAAGGGTTGGGGCAATTTCAGTTATCAGGCAACCCTAAATGGCAAGGATGATTTTCCCGAACAATACCGTTTGTTGCAAATTTCTGAAAATCCACCTATTGAAGAGTTGTTCGATTTGAATAACGATCCGTGGAGCATAAAGGATTTGGCAAAAAATGCTCATTACAAGAAAATTTTACAGCAAATGCGCAAACAAATGGATCAATGGATCATAAATACCAATGATCATGAAATGATGATGACGATTAAAAATTAGCATTAAAAGAGCATAATTACCAGGTTTGACAGAATAATTGAAAATTATTTTTGAAAGCTAGAAACTACCAAATAGAATATCATCAACACACCAACTAAAAATCTCAATGATGAAAGAGCGCGATTTTTTTGAGAATATTGAAATCAACGAATTTGCGGTAACGCCAAAATACCTCCAATTAGTAAATGGAATTTTGAATGCTATTGAGAATGGAGAAATAAAATACGGAAACGTTTTGCCTTCTATTAATGAAGTAAGCTATAGTCTTGAGATTGCGCGAGACACCGCTGAAAAGGGGTATAGGCATTTAAAACACCTTAAAGTACTGGATTCGGTACCGGGTAAGGGCTATTTTGTGATCAATACAAATGTTCGACAGCAGTTAAAAATAATTTTGTTATTCAATAAATTAAGTGCCCACAAAAAGATTATATATGATGCATTTGTTGAGGCAATAGGTACTGATGCACTCATACATCTTTATGTTTACAATAATGATTTTTGCTTATTCAAAAAAATGTTGAGTAATCAAAGGGATAATTACTCGCATTATGTGATTATACCACATTTTATTGACCATGAAGAAGAGGCGGGAGTGTTCATCAACAGTTTACCTAAAGAAAAGTTGATTTTAGTGGATAAAATATTGCCTGGAGTAACCGGAAACTTCGGAGCCGTTTATGAAAATTTTGAAAAAGATTTATACAATGTATTGTCAAAAGCAAAAGTTAGTTTAAGTAAATATCAAACAATCAAACTCATCTTCCCCAAAGGCAGTTATTATCCTACGGAGATCATCCGAGGGTTTAATACATTTTGTATTGAAAATGGTTTTATTTCAAAAATTGTTAACGACATTTCTACGGAGTTCATTTCGAAAGGTGATGTGTATATTAATTTAATGGAAGATGATTTTATAACACTGGTTGAGCGGTTGATTGAGATGAATTTGGCATTAGGTACTGATGTAGGGGTTATTTCTTACAATGAGACACCGATCAAAAAGCATATCCTTAATGGAATTACCACCATTTCAACTGATTTTTATCAAATGGGTAAAATGGCTGCTATGGTTATACTTGAAAATTCAAGAAGACAAATGGAAGTGCCATTTAATCTAGTTTTGAGGCCCTCACTTTGAAGCACTTGAAGCAGGATAGACTAGCATAGAGCAGTACGGTAAGGGACGCTAGAAATAAAAAGAATGCATAATATCGTTTCTAGAATAATTAACATTTTAAAAACAATTATTTTATTAATTCTCGAATAGAAATTATGATAGCCATACCGTGGGTAAGTGTTCTACAACCCACTTTCAAAGTAAAAACAAAACGATGAAACAATTCTTCCAAAAATGTCCCTTTCTTTTGACTACATACAGCGCCTAATAAATGTACACCTAACTTCCATACCTTAATTGACCTGGCAGTTCAAATTAATTTTTATGAAAAGAAAAGAATATAAAATATTGGGCTACTTGTTGTTTGTAGTATTTTATTTGATGGATTTACCGCTAATAGCACAAAAAAATGTGCAAAAAAAACCAAATATTTTATTCATTCTGGCTGATGACCTAGGGTGGATGGATGTGACTATTAATGGCAGTAAATACTACGAAACCCCAAATATTGAACGCTTAGCTAAGCGAGGAATGATGTTTTCGGACGCCTATACGGCAAATCCATTGTGTTCACCAACTAGGTCTAGTATCATGTCGGGGCAGTATCCAGAACGTTTTCATTTAACTGCGCCTGCAGGGCATTTACCACCAAATCCAAACGAGCCTTTAATGAAGGATAAGTCTGCTCCTTGGCAGAAGGTTATCACACCTTTATCAAGAACTTTTATGCCGTTGGAAACGGAAACAATTGCAGAAAAATTAAAGAAAGTGGGTTATACTACGGGATTTATTGGTAAATGGCACTTGGGGCAAGATCCATACAATCCCGAAAATCAAGGTTTTGATTACAATATTGCTGGTGGGCCAACCCCAGGGCCACCCAATTATTTTTCGCCATATCATATCAAAAATTTGCCCGACGGTCCGTTGCACGAATATATTACTGACCGCATTACAGATGAGGCCATAAAATATATGGATATGAAGAAGGATTCGACTTTTTTCCTTTGTATGTGGGAGTTTGCCGTTCATGCACCGTTTCAAGGAAAGCTGGATTATGTTAAGCAATATCAAAATAAGGTCGATCCTCGTGGCAAACAAAACAGCCCTATTATGGCTGCTATGATTAAAAGTCTTGATGAAAGTGTTGGCCGATTGTTAGATAAATTAGACGAATTAAATTTAACCGATAACACCATTATTGTTTTTAGTTCGGATAATGGAGGTAACATGTACGATATTGTGAATGGCAAAGATGTAACCAATAACTTCCCGCTTAAATCGGGCAAAGGAAATATACACGACGGCGGCGTGAGGGTTCCCTGTATTTTTTCATGGCCAGGCAAAATTAAGCCTAATACAAAAAGCGATGCAATTATTTCAAGCGTAGACTTTTATCCAACTTTGATGGACGTAGCTTCTGCAAAACCTAGTTACGGTCAAATCTTGGATGGGGTAAGTTTGGTTCCATTATTAACAAAAGGCAAAAAATTAAATAGGGAAGCAATTTACTGTCATTTCCCAGCTTATAGTCCGGCTACCAATAACTATCCTGCAACCTTTGTTAGGAAAGGTGATTGGAAGTTGATCCGTGTTTATGGTGAAGGACCTAATCAAACCGATGCGTATGAACTGTATAATTTGAAACAAGACATCGGTGAAAACAATAACCTAGCTGATAAAATGCCAGATAAAGTAAAGGAACTCGACAAATTGATTGTTAAACATGTGAACGATAAAGGTGGAATATTTCCTATCAAAAATCCTGCCTTTAATCCGCAGGCTAAAAGTACCATGGGACAACGGCATGATTTTCCAATTGAGCAATACTTGATGTATTAAAAGTACTATGTGCTTCTCTATTGGAGATTATGTTTAAGAGAGTAAATGGTATGGTCAGGACGTTTCATTGCGAACCATTAAAATAATTACTTATCACAATTTCAACACACACACATATATAAAAAACAACTCTATTATTATGTTACTCAAACGAACCATTTTTATTGTATTTTTTTTAGCGGCAATACCGAATTTAATTTTTAGTCAGGCAATCGATCTACTTCCATTACATTTAAGGACAGAATATAAAGATAACCCGGTAACCGATGAGTTACAGCCTAGGCTAAGTTGGGAACTCCGTTCATCGATTCGCGGCCAGGTGCAGACGGCCTATCAGCTGATTGTTGCGAGTTCTCCGAGATTATTAAACGAAAGTTCGGCCGATCTATGGAACACGGGTAAATTAAAAAGTAATGAAACTAATCAGATTGTATATGAAGGTAAAACCCTTGCCCCAAGAACAATTTGCTATTGGAAAGTTCGTGCTTGGGATAAAAATGGTGTTCCGGGTGCATGGAGCGATATAGCAAAGTGGGAAATTGGCCTCATCAGCAAGTCAAACTGGAAGGCAGACTGGATAGGCAATGACCTAAATCATTTAGGAAAAGGAAAAGAATATAACCTGCCCCCTGCTCCATTTTTTAGAAAAGAAATAAACTTATCAGGACAAATTAAGAAAGCTCGCCTTTATGTAACCGCTTTAGGGCTTTATGAATTTTACATCAATGGAAAAAAGATTGGTTCTGACAATTTTACACCAGGATGGACAGATTATAATAAGCGGGTATATTACCAAGTATATGATGTTACGCAGCATATCAAACCCGGGAAAAATGCATTTGGATCAATCATCTCAGAAGGTTGGTATGCCGGTTATTTAGGCTATGCATTATTGACCAGAAATCCGGTAGTGAAGCATTTCTATGGAAACGTACCCTTGCTTAAAGCAGAGATTGAAGTGGAATATACAGATGGTCGAAAACAAATCATTGGGACAGATAAAACTTGGAAAACTTCCCATGGGCCAGTGGTTGAAGCTGATATACTAAATGGGGAGACCTATGACGCAAGGCTTGAATTTAAAGGCTGGAGCCAACCTGGATTTGTAGATAAGGATTGGAAAAACGCTGAGTTATATCCAGATAAAGCGGATAGAGTAATGACTGTTTATCCTGGCAACCCGGTAAAGGTTTACCAGAATTTAAGTGCTGTCAAAGTTATACCACAAAAAGATGGTAAATATCTCTTCGATCTTGGTCAAAATTTTGCTGGAAATGTTCGTTTGCGTGTGCGGGGAAAAGCGGGTGATAGCATTATCCTTCGCTATGGTGAGATGCTATTTCCCGACGGAAGGATGATGACGGAAAATCTCCGGAAAGCACGTGCCACAGACACTTATATACTAAAAGGAGATCCTCAAGGAGAAACGTATATTCCAAAATTCACTTATCATGGTTTCCAGTACGTTGAAGTAGCTGGTTTTCATACAAAACCCGGCCCTGACGCAATTATCGGCATTGTTTTGAGTTCGGCTACACCTGTGACGGGTGATTTTGTAACCGATAACAAAATGGTAAACCAACTTTACCATAATATTGTATGGTCTCAGCGCTCAAATTATTTTGAAATTCCGACAGACTGCCCGCAAAGGGATGAAAGATTGGGTTGGACCGGAGATGCCCAGACCTATATTAAATCTGCTACTTTCAATAGTGATATTGCTGCTTTTTTCACTAAATGGGAAGTTGATTTAAACGATGCTCAAAGACCAGATCAAACTTTTCCAATCTTCGCTCCTGCGCCTAATATCAGGGTCACTGATACCTATTCACTGGGTTGGTCGGAAGCTGGTATAATTTGTCCATATACGATCTATAAATCCTATGGCGATACCAGAATCATTTTGCGATCATGGCCTAATATGACAGCATATATGAACTTTCTAGAGAATAAAAGTGACCAAACCTATTTATTTAAGGAGGGCAGTTTTGAAGATATTTCGCCCAAAGGGGGGTTCGGCGATTGGCTTTCGATAGGGAAAAAAACGCCGCCGGATATGCTGGCTACCATGTATTATGCCTATATCGCTTCGATGATGCGTGAAATGGCTCAGGCGATTGGAAATTTTGAAGACGAAAAAAAATATGCACTCGTTTTTGATAAAATCAAAACTGCTTTTCGAAAACACTACATGGATGCTACTGGTAGATTTACAACAAACGTAAAGGTATACGGTGACGGTAAAGACTATGTAGATGGTGAAATGGGATTTGCCGGTCATACCCAAACCGCTTATGCCAATGCCATTTATATGGAAATTCTTCAGCCTGAAGCCCAAGAAAAGGCTGGGAAATGGTTGACGGAATTAATAAGCGATAATGGCGGGAAACTATCAACTGGATTTCTAGGCGTTAGACCTTTATTGCCTGCGCTATCGGCTACTGGTAAGGGCGATGAGGCATATAAACTGTTATTAAGTACAACTTATCCATCCTGGGGCTATGAAGTTATAAATGGTGCAAATACGGTGTGGGAGCGATGGAACAGCTATGTAAAAGGCGATGGCTTTACAAATAACGCTGGTATGAACTCATTTAATCACTACGCATTTGGATCTGTTAATGAATGGCTTTTTGGCAATGCGGCAGGAATAAAATTGGTGCAACCTGGATTTAAAACTTTTATAATTAAGCCTGAAATAGCTTCAACGGGCATCAATTATGTGAAAGCCAGTTACCACTCTGTTAATGGCCAAATTATGTCATCATGGCTGCGAAAGGGTAAACGTGTCGAATTGAATATCTCCGTTCCGGTAAATACCCAAGCTGAAATATTTATACCAACTGGCAGTGAGCAGGGCGTTATGGTAAACAAAAAACCTTTGAGCGCATTGCCCTATATCAAAGTAAAGGAGTACAAGGACGGTTATATGGTTGTTGAGATAGGCTCAGGAAATTATCATTTCCAGTCTGTTTTGTAATAATTAAGCAGATAATGACTTGATTGTTTTCATTGATAACATAAACGATTCTAAACCATTGTTGTCCGAAAAAACAAAAAAGAATTGAAAAAAGGGAGGCCAAAACCTCCCTTTTTTTATTAGCTTTAATCCAATTTTCAATTTATGGAGTTAACACGCTTAACTCGCTCATACTAATTCACTAAACATCATTTCATTTCCAATTTGGAAAAATGGTTTTCTAGGTGCGTCCGCATACCTTTTCGAAATTCTTCTCTAGAACTGGATCTTAGCAAATGAACTAGGTCTAAATGACTAACAGCTCCAATCTTCGGAACTTTTTCCAGATTAGCAATATATCCAAAAACGGGCATCAATAAATTAGAAAAACGTTGCATCGTATCATTACCTGTCATTTGATACAATTTACCATGGAAATCTATTTCGTTTTTTATGCGGAATGCCTCGTTTAATCGTTTAGCCTTTTCATTCAGTGCTATTTTCTCTAGTTCATCAATATCTTCGTCCGTTTTACGGATGTATAAAATATCCGCCATTCCCATCTCTAAAGTTAAACGCAGTTCAAAAATATCTTTTAAAGTACTCTCATCAATAATGAGCGGATTCATGACTCTTTCCATTGCCCCTAATATATCCGGACTTGAAAGCACCATTCCTCGTTTTTTTTTACTTTCAATCATTCCCAGCATTCGTAATCGGCTTAAGGCCTCCCGTAAAACGTTCCTACTTACACCTAATGATACTGCCAATTCTACTTCACTTGGCAAAATATCTCCTAGCTTAAATGAATTATTTTTTAGAAATTCGAATAATTTAGTCTCCACCACATCTGCCATTGTTTTATAATTGACTTTTTCAATTTCAACATTGATTACACTTTTCTTAGTCATAAAACAGTTTAATTTGTGCAAATGTAGAACAAGTTTAAATATAGTCTAGTATTTATACCATAAAGTAATGCTAAAATGACTCCTCAAAAAAGTGTTTAATACTGTTGATTTAGGAGAATGAGCAATCAGGATTATTTATTTTTATTTGTTGGACAAAAGGGCATTTTGCCGTTTCCAAATGGTTTTAAAATACATGGGCGATTGTAGTGTAAAACATTAGATTCGATGCACTGGTTTGCATTATCCTATCTACATAGGACGTAATCAGAAAGGTTAAATTCTTTTATTAAAATTAGAAGAATATCAGTTTAAGTGAATGTTCAGAATAACCATTTTATGTAGTACAATAACATAAAAGAACAAATAAATAATCCCCTTTCCTCTTTTTTTGGAGTGGATTTGCGATAAACAAATTGTGCCCCAAAAAGAGTAAAGAAATATTTGGCGAAGTGGATTTTGTGTTCAATATTTGTATTGTAGTACATAATTACATTATTACAAATATTAAATTAATCTCTAAAAATTAATTGCTCATGAAAAAGAAGTTTTTTTCATTTACACTAAGGTTTATACTTTTTTATTGTTTAGTTTTTTGTTCGTTTGCAGATTTGTATGCTCAGTCTTTCACAGTTACAGGGAAAGTTACCGACAACACAGGTGTAGGGTTGGAAGGTACATCTGTGAAAGTAAAAGGGACATCAAAGGGCACAACAAGCAATGTTGATGGGTTGTTTTCTATAAGTGGGATAGCTAAAAATAATATATTGGTTTTTTCTCGAGTAGGATTTGACAAAATAGAAATAGCTGCGGGGGTAAATAAAGTAATCAATGTTTCACTTGTTCGAGCTAGTGATTCTCTAACAGAAGTTATTGTGATGGGTTATACCCAACAGACCCGTGCTAGAACCACAGCAGCTATTGCTAAATTAAATCCTGATGAGCTTAAAAATGCTACCAATCCTAATCCAGTACAGGCATTACAGGGTAAAATAGCTGGTGTTTCCATTCCAATTCAGAGTGGGCAGCCAGGTGCAGGAGCAAATAGCATTGTTATTCGTGGAAGTACTAAACTCAATCCATATGGCTCGGGTCAGGGAAATAGTGGGGGCAATCCTTATGGCAGCATATCAGGTAATAGTGGTCCTCTTGTAATTATTGATGGTGTAATCAGGCCTATGGATGATATTAATCCAGAAAATATAGAATCGCTTTCCGTAATGAAAGATGCTGCTTCCACCTCTATTTATGGAGCCCGTGGAGCCAATGGCGTTATCGTTATTAAAACTAAAGGGGGGAAATTCAACAGTAAAATGAATGTTAGTATAAATCACCGCACTACCTCGGAAACGCAGGCAAGTGGTTATGATTATATGACAGCCGAACAATACCTGACTTTGGCACGAAAAACTGCTAAAAATACAGCTGATCCCATTGATAAAAATAACCTTTTGAATAATGGCGGGTTCTCTGCAGGTACAAAATTGTTTACAGCTAAAGGGCAGTATGGTAATTATGTTTACTCTACCGCCCTTTATGATAATATTTTGGCAATTGAAGGTCAGCCATATATAGATAACCTGCTAGCAAAAGGGTGGAAGGTGATGGATGATCCAATCAATCCTGGTACGAGATTACTTTTTGCAGATAATCATTACCAAGATCAAATCTGGAAAACTGGTATTAGTCAAAATGACAATATCTCCATAACTGGGGGTAGTGAAAAGGCAACTTATAATGTTGGGTTTGGAATAAATAATCAAAAAGGCGTTTTAATTGGTACAGGATACAAACGATTTGATATGCTCGGAAATTTCAGTTTCAAAGCTTCTGAGAATTTTAAGATTGATGTGATGATTAATTACCAAAATTTGAACCCCAATTATGTGGAGGCCTTCCAGAATGATTTAATCAGGGCTGTTCACCTTACGCCATTGATTCGTATTTTTAAAGATGACGGAAACCCCGCAACCGGTGAAAATTATTCAACCCGAAACAGGCTACACACTTTAAAATATGATGAAACTAGGGTTGTAAGTGAAAGGTTAGTTTCAAGAGTAGGTGGCGACTTAACAATCTTAAAAGGGTTACATTTTAAACCTTCTTTTTCTTATCTCATTAATGATTATTCCTACATGTTCAGAAGGTTGCAAACACCTCAAAGTGAAATCCAGCAACCCGGTACCCAAAGACAAAAAAATGAACAGACAAATGCTTCTAGGCAGCGTATGACTGACCAGATATTGCAATATGATTTTAGTATTGGAACTGATCATAACTTTACCACACTTGCAGGTTTTAATTATCAGCAAAATAATAATAATGTAATTAATATAGGATCGCAAAGGGCTACCAATGATTATATTTTTACCATTAATGAACCGCCTACCACTGTTATTAACGGAACGGTGTTGAGCAATGTGACAAATTTTGGAACTTCTTTACTGGAAACAAAATCGGCAAGTTTTTTTGGGCAGTTCAATTATGATTATAATGCAAAATACCTCTTGAGCGGTTCCATTCGTAGAGATGGGTTTTCCAATTTTACAGATGCCAATAAATATGCTTTTTTCCCGTCAATTTCTGCAGGATGGAATATACATAAAGAAAAATTTTGGAATGTAAGCTTTATTAATGCTTTAAAGTTTAGGGGAAGTTGGGGTACTTCTGGGCTTAGTGATCTTAGTATTACTGATACTTATGGTGGTTATGGAGCTGTTGTATATGCAAATGGATCAGGAATTTTAAGGTCAAACCTTCAAAATCCCAACTTGAAATGGGAGACTACTGAAACGGCAGACCTTGCATTTGATGCATCTTTCTTTAGAGGCAAAATTAATTTAACGGTTGATTATTATAATAAATTAACCAAAGAT
Organism: Sphingobacterium thalpophilum; assembly: GCA_945871875.1. Classification (GTDB taxonomy): domain Bacteria; phylum Bacteroidota; class Bacteroidia; order Chitinophagales; family Chitinophagaceae; genus Pollutibacter. Next base: position 40,401 of record CAMBYC010000003.1, on the reverse strand, counting down.
AGAATTGCCAGCAAACCATTACCATCAGAATCACCTTTCTCATCTATTACCTTTAATAATGGAACATTGCAAAATAAGGGTGTCGAGATAGAATTAGGGGCCACGATCATTAATGTAAAATCATTTATGTGGAAAACCAATTTTTCTTTTGCCTATAATAAAACGACCATTATTAAACTTCCAGAAAATGGCCGACTTCAAAACAGGCAGGGTGGCGACAAAGTATACGATCCGGGAAGCAAACAACTGATTGAAGCAGGAGGTTTTGCAGAAGGTGAAACACCCTATGGTCTTTGGGCTTACAAGGTTCTAGGTGTTTTTTCTACAGACGCAGAAGCGGCTACTTGGAATTTAACGCATAAGGATCTTCTTGCTTCTCCAGTTGGAATAACACTGGGCAAACGTGCTGGAGATTTCATTTTTGATGATATCAATAATGATGGCGTAATTAACTCCCAAGATCAGGTATTTATGGGGTATAAATCACCAAACAAGATTGGAGGTATGCAAAATACCTTCACATATAAAGGTATTTCAGTAAGATTTACGATGGATTATGCAATGGGGCATATAATAAGCGATGGCGCCTTAGCAAGATCTCTTGGTCAAGGGCGCGCATTTAACGAGGGAGCTGTTATAGAGGCTATTGGTTCCAATACATGGCAAAAATCAGGTGATGTCAATAAACAATATGCAAGGTTTTCTTTTGCAGATTTTGACTTTGGACAGCGTAATTATATTCGCTCGGCTACGAATGGCAATAACAACGCCTATGGGCCTGATGTTTCAGCTATGATTACAAAAGGCGATTTTTTAGCTTTTAGGGAACTTTCAATTGCCTATGACATACCCCAGTCTATAGTCCGTAAAATACATTGTACTGGTTTTAATGTTTTTGCTGGAATCTATAATTTGGGTTACCTCACAAAATATAAAGGAGTGAATCCTGAAACATATACTGGATTCGATCAAGGATCATATCCACGCCCAAGACAGTTTTCCCTAGGTGGAACATTGAAATTTTAAAACCAATCATTAAAAAAACGATAAAATATTTTAGATATGAAAAGGATATTATTCTTTATAAGTATGACGATTTCACTTTTTTTTGTCTTTACCAGCTGTTCAAAAACATTGGATATAAAGACCGATTCAAGTATTACCGACGCCAATTATTTTAAAAGTGAAGGTGATTTTGAGCCATACCTTACAGGTACTTATACATTTATGCGGAGCTTTGCTAATAATGTAACCTTTGGTACAGAACGTAGTGAAGAATTGATAGCAGCTTCCAATGCGCGGTTTACAGAATCTTGGACGCAAATTATCACGCCTTCATCAGGTGCCATCAATTATAACCAGTGGTACCAAGCCATTGGAAACTGTAATTTATTATTGGAAAAAATAAAAGACTTTCCATTTTCTGTGCCAGATAATAAGAAAAGAATCATTGCTGAAACCCATGCGTTACGAGCCTATTTCTATTTCTCTTTGGTAAGAATCATTGGGGATGCGCCATTAATGCTTCAAGCAATTACAAATGATAATGTTCCTTTATTACCCAGATCCCCCGCAGTGGATGTGATGAAACAAATACAAGCTGATATCGACACTTCAATCATTGTATTAAAATCATTAAGTACTTATGCAGCTTCGACTTACCCCTCAAAATATCGCTTTGCTTATGGTTCTATACAGGCCCTAAAAGCGGATACAAAACTTTGGAGTGCCAAGGTACTTGCAGGTGGAAATACTGATTTGAATGCTGCCATCTTGGCAATCACTGAAGTGGAATCTTCAGGCGTTTCATTAAATACCAACTTTAAAAATGTTACAGGTCTCAAGGCTTCTGCTAATAGTGAAGTTTTATTGGCAGCATATTACACTAGGGATGAAACAGGAGCGAACTATGCTTATAATGCACTTCCGTTTCTTGCTATCATTTCGGGTGCACTAAATCTTGACAGCCTTCCTTGGGCAAATAGTGCTGCGGGAGGCCAGGGAGCCTATCAGATCAGTGCAAAATCCAAAGCATTGTTTGATGCATACCCTAATGATAAAAGGATTCCATTTACTTGGGTTACTGAAAGACAAAGTTCGGGGTTTAAAATTTCTTGGATTACAAAATACCCTGGTACAAAATATTCAGATGAAAGGATTTCCGATAATGATATTATAATGTATCGCCTAGCTGATGTGCAGTTGATGAAAGCAGAAGCTTATGCGGGGATTAATAATACCGTATCTGCCATTACAGAATTGAATAAAGTGCGTAATAGGGCAGGAATTGGAGATTACACAGGACCAAGTGATAAGGGTTCAGTTGAAAAAGAAATATTGGATGAACGAGGTAGAGAATTATTTTTTGAAAATAAACGTTGGTACGATCTAGTGCGGTTCCACAAAGGCGGAACAATTAATATCTACACATACATACCTAATTTGGTTGGGAAAACAACACCACTTCATTGGCCTTTAAACACCACTGTTTTAGCCAATAATAGTAAGTTAGTGCAGACACAGGGATATTAAAAAGTAATAAATATTATTAACAAATATAATTGACATGTTTAAAATTGAAGGTTTGGTAGCAGCGGTATTTACCCCATTTAATGAAGATGGGTCTATAAATTTCGATTTTATACCAAGCTTGGTTGATAGGTTAGTTCTTGATGGATTACGTGGAATCTATGTTTGCGGTAGTAATGGCGAAGGGCCAAATATGACTACTCAAGAAAGAATGAAAGTGACTGAAGTTTTTATTAAGGCTGTGAAGGGAAGAATGTTGGTTATTGTTCATGTTGGACATAGTAGTATAGCCGAAGCTAAAATACTTGCTGCACATGCAGCTGAATCAGGTGCAGATGCTTTTTCATCAGTGGCCGCCTTTTATTTCAAACCAACATCAGTTATAAATCTAGTCAATTGCATGGCAGAAATAGCCGCTGCTGCACCGGCTATTCCTTTCTATTACTATCATATTCCTCATCTTACCGGTGTAAGCATGGATATGATTGAATTTTTGCAGTATGCGAGCCCCTTGATTGCTAACCTCGCTGGAATTAAATATTCAGCTTCCTCTATTCATGAATTTCAATCCTGCTTAAATTTCGAAAACGGCAGGTTTGATATATTATTTGGATTGGATGAATTACTGCTTTCCGCACTAGCTGTGGGGGCAAAAGGAGCCATTGGCAGTACCTATACTTTTGCAGCCCCCCAATATCTTAAAACTATTGACCTTTTTAATAGCGGGGATATTGTATCTGCACAAAAAAACCATTTGTTCATGGTGGAAGCCATCAGGGTATTGCTAAAATATCCCCCTATCCCAGGCCAAAAAGCAATCATGAAAATGCTTGGTTGGGATTTTGGGCCTTCTAGGCTTCCATTGGTAACCTTAAGTAATGATAGTTACGACAAATTTAAAAAGGAATTGGATGCCCTTTCTTTTTTTGATAAAATAAATAGCAGGGCGAGTGGATAATGTATTATTCTAAAACATTAGGTATGTTAATCAGAACCAAGGTTATTTTATTCACTTTTATTTTAATTAATATGAGCAGTGAGGCACAGCATTTAATGAAAAATAATTTATTTAGTTGGCAACAATTTGAATCAATACCAGATGCGGATGGGTTTGCTGGATCTTATGCAGGTGTAAGTAACAATGCCCTGATTGTAGCTGGCGGTTCAAACTTTCCAGGTAATAAGAGACCCTGGACAAATGGAGTAAAAACTTGGTATGATCATGTTTTTGTATTGGAAAACGGTGGTTCCAAGTGGAAAAAAATAGGAAAGTTGCCAAGGCCATTGGGGTATGGTGTTTCGCTAACCTATAATGATGGCGTTATATGTTTAGGTGGTGGAGATGCGCTACAAAATTATGCAGATGTTTTTTTTCTACAGTATGTAAATGGAACTATTGAAACGCAGGTTTTACCATCAATGCCCGCGCCTATGATCAATGCATGTGGTACGATTATAAATAATATAATTTACATAACTGGAGGAATTAAAACACCTACCGGCATGACGGAAAATGTGTTTTGGTGCCTGGATATGACAGCAGCTGAAAAAAAGTGGAAAATACTAGAACCATTTCCGGGAAATTCACGAATGTTGGCAACAGCGGGTACCCATAATGGTAGTTTTTTTGTATTTGGTGGTGTACACCTAGTGAATAAAGATGCCATTATAAGCAGGGTATATTTAGAAGATTGTTGGAAATACAAGATGGGAATTGGATGGACTCGTATTGCGAATCTTCCTCATCCAATTGCGGCAGCGCCTTCTCCTGCATACAATGATGACCAGTCTAATCTACTTTTATTTGGTGGAGATGAAGGGAAAGATGCTTCTAGGGTTGCAGAATTAAAAGATCAGCATCCTGGGTTCAAAGATGAGATATTGGCATATAATGTTATTACCGATAGTTGGTCTGTAAAGGGTAAAATGCCCGTTAATAAGAAACCTGATGCTGTTGTAAACCCTCATGCAAGTATATACGCACCCGTTACAACGCCCCTTGTTGTTTGGAATGGCAAAGTGATTATACCTGGGGGTGAAGCAAGACCCGCAGTTAGGACCAATAAAGTATTAGTGGCAACACCACATTAGCCTAGTATAATATCTAACGGCCTTGTAGATTCGTTTAAAGTAAATAACAATCTTAGGCCAAGGGTAGCAAAATTTGTAAAGCGGATTACCTTATATGATGAAGTAAAAAAATCAAACAGCACTTTAGAGATAGATTATCACATTTCCCTTAATATTTAAAATATGCATTCAAAATTATTTTTCAGAAAAAGTATCAATGCCTTTGCCGTAGTCGTTTTTTTGTTTTCAGTTTCTGCAGCAATGGGACAGGATTTGAATCCTCTTTTTAAAAGTGGCGAAGATGGTTATAAATGTTTTAGAATCCCTGCAATTGTTACAACTACTAAGGGGACAATACTAGCTTTTGCGGAAGCACGGAAGAATAATTGTAGTGATGCTGGAAATATAGACCTAGTCGTTAAACGATCATTTGATGGAGGTAAAACTTGGTCGAAAATTAGTATAGTTTGGGATGATGCTGAAAATACCTGCGGTAATCCTGCGCCTGTGGTTGATCAACAAACTGGAAATATTATTTTGTTATCAACCTGGAACTTAGGTACTGACCGTGAAGAACAAATCATCAATGGTACCAGTAAAGACAGCCGAAGGGTATTTGTACTTTCTTCCAGCGATGAAGGGAATAGCTGGTCAACTGCTAGAGATATTACTTCGGCTGTTAAAATGCCAGACTGGACTTGGTATGCAACTGGTCCGGGTAATGGGATTCAGATGCGCTCAAAAAAATATAAGAATAGGCTGGTAATTCCTTGTGATCATATTGAAGCGGTATCAAAAAAGTATTATTCCCACAGCATTCACTCTGAGGATGGCGGACTCACCTGGAAATTGGGTGGTTCTACACCAACCGATATGGTGAATGAGTGCACGGTAGCCGAACTACCAAAAGGAAAGCTCTTACTGAACATGCGAAATTATAATGCGCTGCGGGTTCGGCAAACTTCCACAAGCATCGATGGCGGTGAAACGTGGTCAGAACTGCAACAAGACACTGCATTGATTGAACCTGTTTGCCAAGCAAGTATGTTGTGGTATGATCATAAAGGACGAAAGCCATTTCTCGCGTTTTCCAATCCAGCCAACCAAAAGTCAAGAACAAATATGACGGTGAGGATATCTTACAATCAAGGAAAATCATGGAAAGAGAAGCTTGTATTGCATGAAGGTCCTTCTGCGTATTCTAACCTTGTTATTTTACCAAATGGGAACCTAGCTTGTTTTTATGAAGCGGGTATTAAAAGTGCTTATGAGGGGATTGTATTTAAGGAGTTAAAATTTGATGATTTCAAATAGGGCATTCATTTTTATTCAACACATTAAAAATAAAGTAGATTTTAATTGATAATAAAACTTAAATAAGAAAAAAATGAGAATACTATTAATTCTGGTGTTCAGTTTGAACAGCTTAAGCGGTTTTTCACAGCAAGTTGGAAAATTCAAAACGCAAAGTCTTTTTGAGGCTGGAACCAATGGATATTATACTTACCGTATCGCATCGATGGTAACCACCAAAAATGGAATTTTACTTGCCTTTGCAGCTGCCCGGAAAGGGAAAGGCGGCGACTGGGACCCAATTGATATCGTGATGCGCCGCAGTGTTGATCTCGGAAAAACCTGGGAACCACTTCGGGTAATTGTTAAAGGAGGCGATAAACCCGGTGACAATGCCATGCCTATAACGGATTACCAAAGCGGAGAAGTGCATTTTTTATATCAAATTGATTATGCGAAATGTTACTACAAAAAATCAACTGACGATGGAAAAACATGGACTGATCCTGTAGACATTACTGGTACCATCGACGAATTTAAAAAAGTATATCCCTGGGTTGTTTTGGCTCCGGGTCCAGGGCACGGCATACAAATGACCAACGGCAGGTTGGTTGTTCCTATGTGGCTTTCAAGTGGAGGAGGAAAAGAGTTTGGTGAAGGATTTCGCGGTCATCGACCATCATTGGTTGTATCGGTTTATAGCGACGACCATGGGAAAACATGGAAAGCTGGTGAAGTTGCAGTTCCGGATAATGATGTATCTGTTATTCCAAACGAAACCTCTGTTGTTCAGCTCGCCGATGGGCGGGTAATGTTCAATGCACGAAATGAATCCATCAACTACAGAAGATTGATAACGTACAGTAAGGATGGCGCTACAAATTGGTCAACTGCTGAATTTCACGATGCCTTTTTTGAACCCATTTGTTTTGGAAGTATGTGCCGTTTTTCTATCATGCCTGAACAGTCGAAAAACCGGATTCTTTTTTGCAATCCCGACAGCCGTCAGGATCCTTTTGTAGCAGCCAAACCTACTACACCACGCTCTGCGCCTAACAGACACCGCACAAACCTTACCATTCGAATGAGTTACGATGAGGGGATTACCTGGCCGGTGAAAAAAGTTATCGATCCGCAAATTGCGGGCTATTCTGATATCGCGGTAACTTCTGACGGGATGATACATGTATTATATGAGGGAGGATCGATTACCGGAACAGGAAATAATCATTTTAAAAATGCACAGATGTCTGTAGCATCATTTGATTTAGAATGGCTAACCGATGGAAAAGATAAGCTTTCAAAAAAGGACAAACCATTGAATATGTTAAGTAAATAAAACTTTGGTATTGATTTTTTTAATGAAGACAATTCTAGCAAAAATAAACGCTGGAAAATTATTTACTACCAATATACTTTCAATTTGAGCAATACCAAATCGATAAAATCTTATTATCCCTGGCTTCTTGTGGCTTTATTATGGATTGTGGCTTTGCTGAATTATTTAGATCGCATCCTACTTACCTCCATGAGAGACCCTATAGTCAAAGATTTTTCTATAACTGATGCACAATTCGGATTACTGACCTCTGTTTTTCTTTGGTCTTATGGACTATTGAGTCCATTTGGCGGACTTTTTGCCGATAAGTATGGACGAAAAAAAATGATTGTGTTCAGTGCAATGGTCTGGTCAATGGCAACACTTTGGACGGGAATGGTTAACTCTTTTGGTGAGTTGTTGGTTGCCCGCACATTTATGGGGATTAGCGAAGCCAGTTACATTCCTGCTGCATTGGCGATGATTACAGATTACCATCGCAACCGCACTCGGTCGCTTGCCACAGGAATACATATGAGTGGTTTATATGCAGGACTTGCTTTGGGAGGAATTGGTGGTTTTATTGCTGAATGGTGGGGATGGAGATTCGGATTTCAGTTTTTTGGAGCGTTTGGTATCTTATATTCAATCGTTTTAATGCTGTTTCTGAAAGATTCAAAAATGGAACAAACAGTCGAATTATCTGAAACAGGTAAAGAAGTAAAGGAAAAAATAAACTTTTTGGGTTCTTTCAAAGTTATTTTTGGAAAAAAATCATTTAATATTCTGTTGCTATTTTTCTGTGTTTATGGAATGGTTACCTGGCTGATTTATGCTTGGTTGCCTACTTTCTTGAAAGACCATTTTCATTTAAATCTTGGTGAAGCAGGATTGTCAGCTACAGGATATATTCAAATAGGCGCTTTTGTTGGTGTAATCTTAGGCGGAATTGTTGCCGATCGATGGTCAGAATTCAATATACGTGGCCGAATTTATGTAGTGGTAATCGGTTTTACATTTGGTGCTCCATTCCTGTTTTTAATGGCTTCAACTCAAATTTTTGTAATTGCCATTTTAGCAATGCTCATTTTTGGTATTGCAAAAGGATTTAACGATGCGAACCTGATGCCCATCTTATGCCAGATTGTGGATGGCAGATATCTCGCAACCTCTTATGGCTTTCTTAACTGCTTGAGTACTATTGTTGGTGGGTTTATGGTATATTTTGCCGGTTCACTCAAAGATGCAAATATCGAACTTTCAATTGCTTACCAAGTCATTGCAGTTGTTTTGATGCTTGCTTGCTGGTCGTTGTTATTATTAAAACTTAAAAAACAGTAAATTAACATTTAGATGACTTAATCCAGATTACGCATTAAAGGTAAAAATTATTTTGAAATGGCTTTAGCCACAAAATTTACTTTTTTACTTATAATGCGTAATTAGGGTTTAACGGAAATTGAAATAAAGTGGAAAATAACAATACAGTAAATTGATAAAAATGAAAATCTTTTGTGCCATCAAATTGAATAGCAATGAAAAAGAATTTCTGCTTGAAAATGTTGGAAATAGCGAGGTCATTTTTCAGGATGAATTAACAAGTGATCCACAGAAATATTTCTCTAACTGCAATGTTTGCTTTGGAAATATACCACGTAAATGGGTGGAAGAGTCTACCCAGTTGAACTGGCTTCAACTTGAATCAGTAGGCTATGATCCATATATGGACCTTACAAACCGAAAGGTGAAAATTTCTAATCTCAAAGGGTTCTTTTCCATACCAGTAGCAGAATCTGCCGTTTCAGGAATTCTTTCCTTGATGCGCGGAATGAATGAGCTTGCGCTGCTAAAGGACAAAAAAGAATGGGTAGGCGCTGCTATGCGTCCGTCTTTATGTATGCTCGAAGGAAGCAATGTACTTATTCTTGGTGCTGGGGCCATTGGTTTCCAAATAAAAAAACTCCTTTCCGCATTCAATTGCGAGGTTTCGTTCTACGCTAAATTTAATCCGGAAGCACAATATTTCAGTTCCGAAGAACTGTCAAAAGCAATTTCTGAAGCCGATGTGATTATTGGTTGTTTGCCAGAATCTCCGGAAACAATTCATTTGATAAACGAGGAAAGATTGAACTTGATGAAACCAACTGCTATTGTAGTGAATGTTGGCCGGGGTTCGCTCATCGACGATTTTGCCTTGGCTCAAAAGCTGATAAATGGCTCAATTGCCGGAGCAGTGCTCGATGTAACACCAAAAGAACCTCTTCCGGAAGATCACCCGTTTTGGAATTGCCCCAATACCATTCTTAGCCAACATACCGGTGGTGGGTACGAAGAAGAAGTAATGGATAAAATCAAGGTTTTCCTCAAAAATCTTCAACCATACATCAATAACGAACCGCTAAATAATCTGATTCCATGAAGATAACACATATCAGGCCGGTTCTTTTGAGTGCTCCTTATGCCAAACCTGTTGAAAACCTTGAAGTTGAGTTGCATTTAAAATCAGGCTACCGGACAACCGGACTGATTGAGATTACCTTGGAGGATGGCACTATTGGGCTAGGTGAAGCCTACCTCGCCGTGTTTGCACCAAAAGTGTTTACTGAAATCGTGAACCTTATTACACCTTATGTGATAGGATTGGACGTAATGGATATACCAACGGTCATGCAACGGGTATCGCTTGTTACAGGATACTGGAGTTTTCAGGGAGCGGCCCAGCATGTCGTTAGTGCTTTCGATATTGCATTGCACGACTGCAAAGGTAAATTACTCAATTTACCAGTCTACAAATTATACAATCCTAACGCAAAGAATACGATAGCACTTTATGGAAGTGGCGGCGATTCGTCGATGCCGGTTTACCTCGATCAGGAATTTGAATACCTGAAATCATTGGGTGTGCAGTACTTTAAAATTCGTGCGCGAAAAAACCAACCCAATAAGGCACGTTATGCTTTGAAGAAAGGAGCTGAATATGGAATTGAAATAGCCATTGATATGACCCAAAATCTGGCTAATCCTGGTAATTCGGTTGACGATGTACGCTTGTTTTATCAACAGATAATGGAAGGAAGCCATGCAAACATTTTCTTTCTGGAAGAAGTATTAGGCATTTACGATGGGCACCACTATCCTGAATTGAGAGAAAAGTCGCCGATAAAAATTGCAGGCGGCGAAATTGTGACCACTTCGCAGGAGCTGAATTACAGAATTGGCGAGTCATGGTACGATATTGCCCAACCCGATGCAACCGTCATTGGAGGAATTACTGCCGTTTTGGAGGTATTCGAAAAAGCGAAAGTCTGTAACACCGAAGTTTTTGTTCACTGCTGGGGTGGGCCTGTGTGCATGGCAGCCAATTACCATGCAGCATTGGCGTCAGGTGGTACAATTGCTGAATGGCCTATGCCGGCATATCCACTGCGTAACGAGATGATGACCGAAGCCTATCAAATTAAAAACGGCATATTAACGATATCAGAACAACCAGGTTTGGGTGTTCAACTCACTCCGGAGCTGGAAGAAAAATACCGGTTTCGGGAAGATGCTGTTTATACTTGTTTGGCTGACTTGACGAAGATGACAGGCGATGAGGTGTGGGTTTAAAAAACGCTCTAAATCTCATTTGTTGCAGCAGATTGTAAACTGCATAATTTGTTTGAATCCATATCATTATTTCTTGAATAGTAGATTAATTGCAGGTTTTAATATTGTTGTTTAAGTAAAAAATTTAAAATATGTATTATGAAAATCAGTGACTTGTTTATTTATCAATCGCTTTCCAAAGAACAGTTGGAATTTTATGAAGAATATGGTTATCTCAAATTGGGCAAGACCCTTACCGATGAGGGTGTTGTACAAATGAGGGATCAGGCAATGTCTGCCTGGAATAAAGAGAAAGAAGCATTTCGCGAAGATAATTCTTGGTTGCAAAATTCGCTTCTGGTGAATATCCATCATAAAGCTCCGCTCATCAAGGATTTCTATTTCAAAGGGCCATTACTTCCGATTGCCAATCAAATTATCGGTTCAAATATCAAAGGGGTTACTTCTCAGCTAACGTTTAAGATGCGGGGTAATGTCAAACCATTTGGGTGGCATCAAGACAACGGATATGGTGAATTGGATCCATACAATGCGCTTACAACCCTCACTGCATTTGAAGATGTGGATGAGGATAACGGTTGTTTAAGGTTAATCCCCAAAAGTCATAAACAGGGACAAATTACACTCAAAAAAGAAAGGGACAGAAACAAATCGGAATCAATTGAATTGGAAGTGGATGAATCAACAGCCATACCTATGCCAATGAAACCGGGAGAAACACTTATTTTGAATTGTTGGACATTGCATTATTCAAGTGGAAATGAATCAAAAACCCGCGACCGACGAATTCTCTTCCTTCGTTATGCCGATGCCGATGCGGTTGAAGTGTACAACAACCGAAAACCTCGAATAGGGCGATTACTTTCGGGCATTACCCAGTTTGATGAAGTTAGGAATTTCGAGTCTGATTTGTAAATATTTAAATAATAAAAGAAATGAGAAAAATCGTTTCTATAGATATATGGACTTTTGCGATGACCACTTTTTTTGTGCAAAGACGGCAGTTGACAGACAACAATAAGCTGACGCTTCTCATTCAAAAGTTGACTAAACAACCACTAGTTTAAAATGCACCCACTAAAAAGCAATCAAATCAGGGGCAACTGGGCAACTTTGCTTTTGCCAATTAATCAGGATGAGTCGATTGATTTTTCCCGATTGAGTGAAGAACTGGATATTTTGGTTTCGGTAAAGCCGGATGGGATATACAGCAACGGCACTGCTGGTGAATTTTATAATATTACCGAAGCAGAGTTTGATGAGGTAAATACAATGCTGGCAACCAAATGCGAGCAGGGCGAAGTTCCATTTCAGATTGGGGTAAGTCACATGAGTCCCATTATTTCGTTGGAACGGCTCAAACGCAGTGTCCAGTATAAACCTTCAGCAGTGCAGGTTGTGCTTCCCGATTGGTTTAAACCTACCGATGATGAAGCTATTGCATTCCTGAATAAAATGGCTGAAACCGCTGGTGATATTGGACTGGTACTGTACAATCCACCCCATGCCAAACGAAATCTAAGTCCTACAGAAATTTTAAAACTACAGCAGGCTGTTCCGGCTATTGTTGGCATAAAAGTGCCTTCTGGCGATGAAAGATGGTTTGAAGAAATGAAACCTGTTGCCGACAATATTTCAGTTTTTATTCCCGGACATTTCCAGGCAACCGCTTATCAAAAAGGAGTTGGTCATGGCGCCTATTCTAACGTGGCCTGCCTGAATCCGAAAGCATCGCAAATTTGGTCTGATAGTATGCAAACTGATTTGGATGCCGCCCTCGAATTGGAAAGCCGTATGCTGCAATTTTTTGCTGCCCATATCACCTCATTCATCACCGAACAAAAATATGCGAATCAGGCAGTCGACAAACTATTGGCTGCAATTGGCGGTTGGGTGCCGGTTGGAACCCGGCTTCGCTGGCCATATCGTTGGGTTCCTGAGTCGGAAGCAGATCGATTAAGACCAATAGCAAAGGAATATCTGCCGGAGTTTTTTATCGAAATGTAATAACCGGATTGTTTCTAGGAAATATTCAACTATATAAATCAAATGGCAGCAGGAATAAATAACAAATGAAATGAGAAAAATCGTATTGATACATGTATGGATGCTTTCACTGACTACTTGTTTATGTGCACAGACGGCAGTTAACAAGCAGCCACAAGCTGACGCTACTTATTCAAAAGATAACAACCATTCGCTATTTTTGGATCAAAAGCAATCTGCAGGTTTCCTCAAATCTAAATTTGTTGTTGAACCCGAGCTATTTATTCATCACACAGCCGAACGTGCTTTTATTGGTCCCGGAAGTTTTTTGCTTGACAATGGGGATATACTTATGGCAGCCCCATGGGGAAGACCTCCAACTAATTTCGAACAGCTTGCTGCTAAATTCCCGGTGCCTATGTTATACCTTAGTAAAGATGGCGGACGCACCTGGAATGAAGAAGGACGCATGAAAATGAATTGGAATCTGCCAGGTATGATTAGTGATGGCGGAATATCGTTTTTACGTTTAAAAGATGGCCGTTTGGCCTTTTTGGCACATCGCCATTCGAAAGAATTAAAAGGGGGTGGATTACCAATTATTTCATTTTCAGAAGATGATGGTAAAAACTGGACTCCCGCAAAACTGGTTGGCGAGCCCGAAGGAATTTGGTATGTAATGAACGACCGTCTAATTCAGTTGAACAATGGCCGCCTTATTGTACCGGTCAGCCACATGCCTCAGGGTATGGGAAAATCCGAAGGCGACCACTGCCTTGGACTTTGCTTTTTTAGTGATGATGGTGGTGAAACATGGAAAAAATCGCAAACGCCAGCAGATTTAAACGATGGCCGAGGTATGGCTGAACCAACAGTTGCAGAAATTGGAGATAATCAATTAATTATGCTGGCTCGCACTGGCAGCGGAAGTGTATTTTGTTCACGTTCGATTGATGGCGGTGATACCTGGTCAAGTCCAACTGCTACCACTTTAATTTCTGCTTGCTCATCATTAACCCTTAAAACATTACCTGATGGACGTTTAATTGTTTTTTATAATCATGCTAAACCAATCAGGCAGGGCGCATTCTTCCCACGCACACCACTTGTGTATGCTGTTTCAGAGGATAAAGGTATAACATGGGAAGAACCGGTAATTATTGATGATTCAGGAGTAGAAAAGAAAGACCGGCAGAATATTTACCCAACAGTCTGCTTCACGAAGGAAGGCATGTTGGTGATATGGTCAAACCATGGTGCCGATCCCGGGGGAAGCTTTGCCGGCCAATATGATGCTACTATAGGTGGCGGAAAACGCGCCATTTTAGCCTATCCGAAAGCCAAAACAAACAGGCAAAAACGTAAAAATAAAAATACATCCCAAGTTCTTCGAATCATGCCGTTGGGTGACAGTTACACACGCGGCTCCTACCTGGTAAAAAAAGAGGGAGAAGTTATCGGCCTGCCAAACCCCGATGGTGGTGGCTACCGTAAACCTTTACAGGATAAACTTCGTGCAGCCGGTATCGCATTTGATTTTGTAGGCGACCTTGATTATAATGCTTTTGGAAAGGATGGCTTTGTTGACCCTGCATTTGATCCTGATCACCAGGGGCTGGCTGGTTTCGGTAATTTCGGCATCTTGCATGGTGGCGTGGTTCCAACCCCCAAAGATGTTCTTGCCGAAAAAAAACTGGAGCAGATTATCGTTCCGGGGATTGTGGAAGTACAGAAAAAGCATCATCCTGATATTATTCTATTGCTGTCGGGAGCCAATGGATTCGACGCCATCGCTCGTGATGAACTGATCCGAACCATCGTGGAGAACAGCAAAGCGCATCTTATTGTTGCTACAATATTGCCTCAAAAAGCACCGCGAAACGGTTGGGAACAGGTTAATTATTATAACGCATCGCTGCAGCCTGTTGTAGATTCCCTGCAGAAAGTTGGTAAACATATAACACTTGTTGATATGAATGCCGCCATAAGTGTTGATAATCTGTTGCCAGATGGTGTTCACCCTGATAAGTTCGCAATGGGTAAGATGGCAGATGAGTGGTTTAAGGCGGTTCTTAAAGAATTGAATTCTTCCCAATCATTAAACCCAAAGAGGTATAAAATTAAAAAAACAGGCTTTGAATAAATTGTGTATGGATAGAATGATTGAGAAGCGCTTTGAATAGAATAAAACATATCCCCAAAGAATAATATTATGCATGCAAATAAATATAAAAAAAGTGAAGTCTGAAAACAAAGAACTTATACGATTAAAATTCAGGGAAGATGGATTCATATTTCTTCCAGATTTTATTAGTCAGGACGAAATAAAAGAAATACATCAACATTTAGATCGGCTGGTTCTTGAAAAAGTCCAATCTATGCCGCCAGAACATGCCTTTTACGAAGATAGGAATGATCTGTCTACCTTAAAACAACTTCAAATCTTACATAAATATGATCCATTTTTTTATGGAATGATGTTTAATAGTCGGTTTGAAGAACTTGCAAAAATACTTTTAGATGATGAAGTTATTGGTAAAAACATGCAATATTTTAATAAGCCTCCCCGAGTAGGACAAGCAACTCCTCCTCATCAGGATGGATATTATTTTATGCTGAATCCAAATGAAGCTGTTACTATGTGGCTAGGCATTGATCATGTTGATGAAGAAAACGGATGCGTAAGATATTTGAAAGGGTCACATCTTAAAGGGATGCGTCCGCATGAAAAATCCAACACACTGGGTTTTTCACAAGGGATAAGTGATTATGGAGAGAATGATAGGAACAATGAAACATGGTTTACTACAAAGCCTGGAGATCTGTTAGTTCATCACGCACTTACCGTTCACCGCGCGGATAACAACAAAAGCCACAGCAGAACAAGAAAAGCATTGGGATTTATTTATTATGCTGAAAAAGCAAAAGAGGACACAGTGGCAAAAGAAGCATATCAAGCAAAATTAGCAGAGGAAATTAAAAACAATATAAAATGAGCAATTCAGGCATCATTGGGCATAATGATTTTAAGTACAAAATTGTTCCGGGGTGGGGCGTTTTACCCTCCTCCAAATATCCTGTTAAAGATTGTCATGAAATGGTATTTGGCAACAATCAACTGTTGTATTTGCTTACAAATGATACTCGGAATAATATTATCATTTATAATAAAAGTGGCCAACTACAAGGCGTTTGGGGTAATACATATCCCGGAGCTCATGGCCTAACAATCAATAACGAAAACGGTACAGAATTTTTATTTATTACTGATTATGAGCGTCATCAGGTAATTAAAACAACGTTATCGGGCAAGGAAGTAATGATTATAGATTATCCCAAAGAGACAGGCATGTATTCTTCTCCGGAAGAGTATAAGCCAACCGAAACGGCCATTGCACCCAATGGCGATATTTATGTAACAGATGGGTATGGATTACAATATGTGATTCAATACAACAGTAATGGAGAATATATTAGACATTGGGGAGGAAAAGGAGAAGGTAATGATCAATTTGATTGTGCTCATGGAATAGCTGTTGATCTCAGAAACAAATTAGAACCATCTCTGTTGATTACATCCCGAAATAAAAATCAATGGAAACGGTTTAATTTAGATGGTGTTTATATCAACACGATTAGTTTACCCGGTTCTTTTGTTTGCCGGCCAGTGATGCACAATGAAAATATATACGGGGCTGTTTTTCGTTCCGGATCAAATCAAAACGAAGCCTCTGGCTATATAACCATTCTTGATAAAAATGATATTGTTGTTTCAACACCGGGAGGTACTGCGCCCATCTATACAGACGGAGAATTATTGCCTCAAAAGAAAGAATCAAATCACTTCATCCATCCTCACGATGTATGTGTGGATGATGAAGAAAATGTGTATGTTCCGCAGTGGAATTCAAATGGTATTTACCCTTTAAAACTGGAACGTATCAAGTAATAAAAAAAAGGTTAAAAGCGAATTACGCAGTAAATAGGAAGATGTTCTTTCAATAGCCCCTAGCTTTAGCTGGGGGTTTATTGGTATTGTTGAAATGGATTTAGCCCAATAATTTGTTTATACTTTTAATGCGTAATCTTGGTTATTGCTATCCTCGATGCTCATAAACAAAAAATGAAGTCGAATTTAAATACCAAGGGGATTACATTCTAAACAAAAAAAGTACCCATGCTTTACAACTTGAAATTAATATGTAGCACCAGCATTACTTATAGGAAGATTATTGTCTTTTTTAGTAAGTTTGTCGGGCAACAATAGATCTAAATGAATAAACAAATGAAAAACTATTTATTAAATATAATTACATGTATCTTTTTGACGCTTTCTGTACTTGCTCAAACGACCATTTTACCAGTTAAATCCTATGGAGTTTGGGATAGATCAAATGCATTTTAATGAGCAGGAAAGAAAAACTTTTGCTATCATATTAAAGCAATTGACGGTAAAATATGATAACCTGTTCAATATTTCATTTCCATATTCCGCTGGCATGCACCAATCACCTGTAAATAATGGGTCATATCCGGAATGGCATTGGCATATGCATTTTTATCCGCCTTTATTGAGAAGCGCAACAGTTAAAAAGTATATGGTGGGGTATGAAATGTTGGCTAACCCTCAGAGAGACATTACTCCAGAAGCAGCGGCAGAGAAATTAAGGTCTTTAAGTACTGTTCATTACTCGGAAAAAATTGAAAAAAATAGCAAAACAAAAAAATTGGTTTAGAGAGGTCTCGTATTTATTGAGTCACATACTGTAGTGGAGTTACAACGGGCAGGCTATGAAGTAGTGATTATCCCAGATTACAATTTATGGCTTTGTATGCAGTATTTGCTTTATTAACTTAAGCATTCAAGAGCAAAAAGCAAAAATCCAAAATCAATAGGTTAAAAATACTTGATAGACAAGGTGTTACAATTTAGTTAGATAGAAATACATATAGTCAAAATTGAAAAGATTTCTTTCCCGGGTGGTGAGCATGGCCTTTATCAACTTCATGGAAGGCAAGGATGCAAGGGGATATTAATGTTGAATTTTACTTTTTTTTGTAAAAAAATGTTTTAGAAATTGTTTAGGCAAATTAATTTTCAAAATTTGGAAATTTTCTAAATCTGTTATAATTTGGCAATGATTTTTTATTTGTTGTTTAATGCATTTGCAAAATAACATCACGGAAACCAAAACAAACTCATTTATAAAGTCTTTGTTGTTTACGGGACTAATAAATATCAAACATGAATAATTTAAATTTAGATCAAATGAAGAAAACAGCAATCAGACTTTTGATGTTCCTGTTCTTTTCTGCAATCACGGCCGTTTCGATGGCTCAGCAGAAAAAAACATTAACTGGAACCGTTCTTGATGAAGCCGGCACTCCTGTCCAGGGTGTATCTGTGCAAGTTAAAGGATCCCAGACATTTTCACTGACAGATGCTACTGGGTCTTTTGTTATCAGTACAACTGTTGCCAACCCTACCCTTGTTTTTTCAGGTGTCGGATTGAATAAGGTGGAACTTGTGGCTACCGCTTCAATGACTGTTTCGATGAAAGCGAACAGCAATTTGTTGAACGAAGTAGTTGTCACAGGATTTGGCGATAAAAAATCTACCCGCAAACTGTCTTATGCCATCCAAGAAGTAAAGGGTGGAGACGTTGCCCGTGCAGGACAAGTCAACATCATAAACTCCCTTCAAGGTAAAGTGGCTGGTGTGATGGTCAATCAGGGTGCTGGTGGTCCTTCTTCCAGTTCAAGGATCAGGATCCGCGGTAATGCCTCTTTGAATGGCAATACCATGCCGTTGATTGTAATTGATGGTGTGTTGATTCAGCCTGGAACTTCTGGGGCTGACAGCTGGGGTGATGCCCGTGACTTCGGAAACCAAATGAAAAATTTGAATCCGGACGATTATGAAAGTGTTACTGTTTTGAAAGGTTCTGCAGCCAGTGCGTTGTACGGATCTCAGGCATTGAACGGTGTTTTGTTGATCACCACCAAGAAAGGACGTGAGCGTCCAGGTATTGGTGTAAGTGTTGCCCAAACCAATACAATTGAGCAGGTGTGGAGAATACCAGCTATGCAAAATGAGTTTGGTGGTGGTATCAATCCATATTTTGACAAGGCTCCTGACGGTTCTGATGCGGTTCTAAACAATAGCTTCTCACCTTATTACAGCTTTGGTCCCCGCATGGACGGACGCATGATTACGGATGCAGATGGTGTAAAGCGTCCATTTGTTGCCAATGATCTCATGTCTTTGTTCCGCAATGGTAGTATCAACAATACCAATGTTGCTGTTGAAGGTGGAACCGACAAGACTACATTCAGGTTCTCATATACCAATACAAGCAATAAGTCTATTCAGCCAACAAATGACTTCACACGCAATAACTTCAATTTGCGTGCTACCCAAAAAATCGGGAAATACGTATCTATGGATGCATCCATGGCATACGCCACTTCTAATAGCATCAATCCTTTGCTACAAGGAGGAAACTCTAATCCATTGTTCAGGTTCGCCTTTTCCAACTCAAGGAATCTGCCACTGGATTATGTGTTGAACAATTATCTCAGTCCCAATGGTGGATCTAAAGTGGTTGCACCTTATTTGAGGGGTTCCGTTATTGGACCATTGTGGCAGCTTTACCAAGTCAGGCTCAACCAAAAAGAGGACCAGATCCTTGCCAACCTTGATTTGAATGCGAAAATCACGCCATGGTTGACTGCATTGGTGCGCAGCAATATCAACACACTAAATGTTGAGCGTGAAAGCAAAAACCCTGGCGATGGTGTAGGTTACGGCATCGGGCCCAACTCTGCTGGTGGATATTCTTTGTTCCAAAGCAATTCAAAAAATGCACGTATTCAGGCCTTGTTGACTGCAAGCCGCAAAGCAGGAGAGAACATCGATTATAATGTAACTGTCGGAGGTGAAACCCAGCGTGGTCTTGGTGGTCGCCAGCAGAGTTCTTCTACAAGTGGTGGACTCCGCATTCCAAGGATTTTCTCTATCGCCAATTCATTGAATGCTGCTTCCACAAGTGCAGGTATCTTCCCTCAAAGCAGGCTTGATGCGATGTATGCTTATGGTGATGCAACATGGAAAGACATGATTACTGTGAATGCAAGTCTTCGCAATGATTGGAACAGTACCTTGACTTACCCTAACGGAACTGGAGATTTCTCTTATATGTATCCTTCAGTTGGTGCTTCATGGGTGTTCACTGAACTTCTTCAAAATTCAAATAAAATGGCCTGGTTGAACTTTGGTAAGCTTCGCGGTAGCCTTGGTTATACAGGTGCTGGTACAGGTATTTTTGCCACCACAAGCGGTAACTATGGTTTGCTTGGTAATCCATTGTTGCCCAATGGAACGCCTTTGCCTCAATATGGTTGGGGTGGATATGGTTTGGGTAACCTTAACCTTAAGCCAATGCGTGCCCGTGAGTTTGAATTTGGATTGGAGGCAAGGATGTTGGACAACAGAATTCGTGTTGATGTAGCCTATTACAAGAAGAATACCTTCAACCAGATCCTCAACCTTAGTGCTCCTGCAGAAAGCGGAATAACTAGCCGTCAAATCAATGCTGGTAACATCCAGAACCAAGGTATTGAAGCGGTTTTATCTGCTACCATCGTTCGCAAGAAAAACTTTGAGTATACAACAACGGTTAACTTCACCCGCAACCGCAACAAAGTTGTTGAATTGTATCCGGGTGTTACACAAGTCGAATTGGATTTGGCATTCGGTGCAGACGTTCAATCAGTTGCCCGTGCAGGTAAAGAATACGGTACTATCATTACCAATTACGCATATGCCACCAATGACAAAGGTCAGCGTGTGTTGAATTCCGATGGTTTGTTCATCCGCAGTGGTTCTTATGGTCAAGGTTTCAAAGAAGTTGGAAGCATGATGGAAAACTTCCTTGCAAGCAATTTGCATGAAATTCGTTGGAAGAACTTCACAATGTTTGCTCAGCTTGATGCAAAAATCGGTGGCAAGATGGCTTCAGCAACGCACCAATACGGTTCACAGTATGGTAGCTTCGAAAGTACTTTGTACGGTCGTACCAAAGAAACTGGCGGTGTTGAGTGGACAGATGCAACTGGTGTAAAGCGCCAGGATGGTATTGTTCCAGACGGTGTTTTCGGAAAAGGTGTTGTGATCAATGGCCAGAATGTAGAAGGCATGTCATATGCTGAAGCATTGAAATTGGGTCTTAAACAACCCATTCCAGCCTGGTCGTATTACAATGGTATCGCAAGCTGGGGTACTGGTATTCGTGAGTACTCCATCTTTGAAAATTCATGGGTTGCTTTACGTGAGGTTTCTGTTGGATACGAGCTACCAAAGGCTATGGCAAAGAAAGTTGCTATGCAGCGTTTACGCCTCAATTTGACAGGTCGTAACCTTTTCTACCTCTACAACACTACACCAGATCACATCAATCCTGAGAGTGTATTCTCTAGCAGGGCAGGTGCATTTGCTGAGTATGGTGGTATGCCATGGGTAAGACAATTTGCGCTCTCATTGAATGCCGGTTTCTAAACAACTGAAATTCATCTTAATTAATTACATAAAAAGTTTATTTCAATGCAGATAAAAAATAAAATATTTTCGACAGCATTGGCACTGAGTGCACTGATTTTCGTTGGTTGTCAGAAACAAGATTTTGTTGCACTCAATACCAACCCAGATGTGCTTTATACAGTCAAGCCAGAAGAACAATTCTTCAACGCAGGAAGAATCGCCCATAGTTCCGATTTCGAGCAGTTCTATGACAATTACCGCAGGATTATGCATTGGATGCAAATGAGTACTGCACAAGGTGGTAACAATGCGACCACTTTCACAGAGTTTGGAAATTTCAACGCCCGTTATTCTATTTTCTATCCAGGAATGGGTAGTGTAACAACTGACGTTGCCAAGCTTACCGAAAAAATGTCGGATGCAGATAAAGCTTCCCGTCAGATGCTTGTGGCCATGGCTGAAGTAATGAAGATTTATTACGCCTTCTACGTTTCAGATATCAATGGTTCGCTTGCTTATACAGAAGCATTTGAATCAAGGTATGGTGGTACTTTCACTCCGAAGTGGGAAGGCCAACAAACCCTTTTCAATGCTTGGGAAGCAAAGTTAAAAACCCTTTCCGCTACGCTTAAAGCTGGTGCAACCAACCAAATCACCCTTGGAAATTATGATCAGTACTATGCTGGTAACAATACCCGTTGGGCCAAGGCTGCCAATGCACTTCGTATGCGCATCGCAATGCGTATGTTGAAGAGGGACAACACAAAAGCAACCGCTATTTTAAAAGAGTGTGTGGCTGATGCCTCAAACTTGATGTCTTCAAATGACGACAGCTGGGTTTACCTTGCACACAATAGCTTCACTTCAGGTGGAAACTGGAACCCAGAAGGATTCAGGGCTCCAGAACCTACTGTAAACTTCATGTGGAATACTACAGATCCTCGTCTTGGACTGTTTTATCGCAGGAACAACTATTCACAGGCAAACATTGCTACTGCTA
This sequence comes from Sphingobacterium thalpophilum, assembly GCA_945871875.1. Lineage (GTDB taxonomy): Bacteria > Bacteroidota > Bacteroidia > Chitinophagales > Chitinophagaceae > Pollutibacter. Next base: position 18,057 of record CAMBYC010000003.1, on the reverse strand, counting down.
TTACAGCCAATATATTGAGTGCAGGTACACTGGAACCCGCACGCAGGTTTGTAGGAGCTCCTACAAGCCCAGCCATGGTAAGCACTCCAGCAATTGCTCAATGGTTCACAGGCAGAAGGGTAAATGCGAGCTTGGTGATGGATACCATTTCTTACATCCAACAGCGTATGTTCCAACCAACTTTTGGTGGTGGAACTGGTCAAGCTTATTTCCCTGTTATCACCTATGCAGACCAGCTCTTCATGAGGGCTGAACTTGCTGCAAGGGGAATTACAACTGAAACAGCCTCAACCCTTTACAACGAAGGTGTAAGGGCGTCCATTCAGTTCTTTAACACAAGGGCTGCTGCTGCTGCAGTTGAAGAGTATGCCGCTGTAACTGATGCACAGATTAATGCATATTTGGCCAACGCTGATGTGAAGTTTGATGCTACTAAAGCGCTTGAGCAAATTGCTATTCAGTCTTTCATCAACTTCTACAAGCAACCCAACGAAGCATGGGCTCTTTGGAAGAGAACCGGTATGCCAAACAAAAATACTGCTCTTGCCAACAGTGATATCATAATCAATGGAACTGTATTCGCCATTGCAAGAAGGGCTGTAGTTAGTAATCCTTCTCCTGCAGATCTTAACTTTGTCAACAAGCAAGCTGCAATTGATGACATGAAGAAAGATCCAGAATTTGGAGACCAACTCCTTCCATTCGGCAGAGTTTGGTGGGACAAGCAATAATCTTATTCGCATCGACAAATATCAATGCCAGTCAATTCACACTGACTGGCATTTTTTTGGCCTGCATACATATCATAATCGTTAATTTTGTTGGTATGAAAAATGGTTTGAGACATATTATGGTGATCTTGGTTTCTTTGCTTTTCTTTCATTCCAGCATTTTCGCACAATCGAAAACCAAGAATCGTTCTTCTCCACTGTATCAAATAGGACTGCTTTCTCCGAAAACGGGTGGAATGTTTTTAAACCCTTCTTCGCCAAAATTGTCTGCATTGGTGTTGCTTTCACCTGATTGCCCAATGTCTATCAATTATACCAAAACATTAAACGACATGCAGCAACAATTTGGTAATAGCCTTCAATTAATGGGAATACTGCCTGGTAAGACTTACAAGGACTCAACCATACTTGATTTTGCAGAAGAATATCGCCTGAAGTTTCCTCTCTATCTTGATAAAAAAATGAATATTTCCAGGCTCTTGAAAGGAGAAGTGACGCCTGAAGTTTTCTTGTTGGATGCCCAGGGCCATTTGCTTTATCATGGGGCAATAGACAACTGGTTGGCAGGAATCGGACAAAAAAGGCAAAAGCCCAATGAACATTATTTACTTGATGCAATCAACCAATCCCTGTTGGGACAAGCCGTAAGCGTTCCTTACGTCAAGGCCCAGGGTTGTATTTTAAATGACTACTGATGAAATCTAAAATTTATTTTTTTTCCATCTGCTTGACCATGCTTTGCAGCCATCTTTCTGCTCAAGGCCCCAATTTTATTCAGGATGTTGCACCCATTGTGCATGCAAAATGTACACCATGTCACCGACCCAATGAGGCTGCACCATTTTCTTTGATCAGTTATGAGGATGTTTCCAAAAGGGCAACCTTTATAAAAAAAGTCATTTCCTCAGGCTACATGCCGCCATGGAAAGCTCATCCGGATTTTGTTGAATATGGGAATGACAGGTCTTTGAATGCTGCAGAAAAGTCAACCATTATTCAATGGGTTGACAACAATGTTCCAAAGGGAAATGGAGAGGTCAAGAACATAAACAACCTAATCAAGATGCGTGGTGTCACTTCCTATCACAGGAATCCTGATACAACGCTGAAAATGCCAAAGTCATTGGCACTGAAAGATGATAATGTTGAGCGTTTTGTAATGTATAAAATTCCTTTCGACCTTGATCAAGCCTTTAATGTTGAAGCCATTGAATTTTATACCAACAACAAAAAAGTAATGCATCATGTCAACTATAGTATCCATGAGGTTCCTGATAATGTTCCGTTGACAACCGGTCCGGAAATGATTGACCTTTCTGTGGATGATCCTCGCTTGACAGATCAATGGAAGCCTCTTAAACCAACCATTGAGTATTATGGTGGATGGATACCTGGTGCAACTTTTGAAAGTTATCCAAAAGGAATGGGATGGGTTCTGCCCAAGCGGGGTGTGATCATCCTTACCATGCATTTTGCACCATTGGCAAAAAAAGAGGATTGCATTGCGGGCATTAATCTGTTTTTCACCAAAGAAAAAATTGATCGCAAGGTCAAGGTAATCAGTTTTGGTTCTGGTGGGATAGGTGAAAAACAAATTCTTCCATCACTCATGTTGTTGCCGAACAGGGTGCAGACTTTTTCTTTGACAGTATCAAATCCAGGCGAGGATTTTTCGGTACTCTATGTATGGCCCCATATGCATTTGCTCGGCAAGGAGTTTAAGGCATATGCAATCAATACTCAAGGGGATACCATTAAACTTGCTCATATTCCCAACTGGGATTTTAGGTGGCAGGAAATTTATCGTTTCAAACGTCTGGTGAGGATTCCCAAGGGAAGCAAATTGTTCATTCAGGGTACTTATGATAATACTACCAATAACCCCTTTAATCCTTTCAAACCTCCAGAAATGATTTTTTCCTCTGGTAACATGGAAACCACCAGCGAAATGCTTACCATGATTATGGTGTTTTTGCCTTATCGTCAAGGAGATGAACAGGCTGATTTATCTGTACCCGGAAGATTACCTTAAAGAAGTTTTATGAAGTTTTTCCTATTCCATACGTTCATTTTTTTGTTGCTAAGTGCTTCATGTGCATTTGCACAATCGAAAACGCATTTGTTGCGAGAGGTGCCGGCAAGAGAATCAGGCTTAAACTTTGTGAACACTATCACTGAGAATGATTCCATCCATATATTCAAGTATGAGTACTTGTACAATGGCCATGGAATTGGCGTTGCTGATTTTAACAGGGATGGTCTGGAAGATGTATTTATTTCCGGGAACATGGTGCCGAGCAAATTATTCATCAACAGGGGTAAGCTCAGGTTTGAAGATGCAACGGCCCATTCGAATTTGGCTGGCAATGGTGCATGGCGAACAGGTGTAACCATTGCAGATGTAAATGGGGATTCCTGGCCAGATATCTATATCTGCCACTCTGGCCCAATTGCGGGTATTGCACGCAGCAACGAGCTCTACATACACCAGGGCCTTGTCAATGGCTTGCCAGTCTTCAAGGAGATGGCTGTTGAACTTGGTGTAGATGCTCCGGGCACACTGTCTACCCATGCTGCTTTTTTCGATTATGATCTTGATGGAGATTTGGATATGTTTTTGGTGAACCATTCGAACCATACTGTCAACCCATACCTTAATACTTCAAAGATTCGTGCTGTTCCGAACATGAGTTTCGGTAATAGGCTTTTTCGCAACGACAGGAGCAACGACAACCAATTTAAATTTGTTGATGTAACCCTCGATGCTGGCATCATCAACAATGCACTGAATTTTGGTCTTTCCGTTGCCATCGCAGACCTGAACAAAGATGGCTGGCCGGATATTTACACTTCAAGTGACTATACCGAACAAGATTATTGTTATCTCAATACCAAGGACGGCCGATTTAAGCAAGTCCTGCAATCATCTTTCACCCATGTAAGCAAGTTTTCCATGGGTTCTGATATTGCAGACATCAACAACGATACATGGCCCGATGTATTTACGTTGGACATGTTGCCAGATGATAATTTTCGCCAGAAATTGCTCAAGGGCCCCGATGAATATGACACCTATCATTTATTAATTGACAGCGGATATTTTCATCAGCAGATGAGAAACATGCTTCACCTTCACAAGGGGATTGATGAAAAGGGCAATATGAGATTCAGTGAAATTGGTCAGCTTTCGGGTATCTCCAATACCGACTGGAGTTGGTCTGCATTGTTTGTAGATCTTGATGCAGACGGATGGAAAGACCTGATGGTTACCAATGGATACCTGAGGGATTATACAGACAATGATTTTCTCAAGTATACCGTGGCGGACGAACAACTTGCTCAAGCAGCAAAAGGGAATCTGAACTTCAAGACCTATGAGTTGGTAACCAAAATGCCATCCAATAAACTGCAGAACTATATTTTCAAAAATAATGGTGACCTGACCTTCAAAAATGTGAGTGAGGAATGGGGGTTTAACATGAAAACAGTTTCAAATGCAGCGGTATATGCAGACTTTGACAATGATGGCGACATGGACATCATCATTGGAAACAACAACGAGCCTGTGCAGTTTTTTGAGAACCAGGCAAGACAAACCTTGCCCAACAATTATCTGCAGGTCAAGCTCAAGGGAAAGGATTGGAATACAGATGCCCTCGGATCCAAAGTTTTTTTATACAGCAATGACAAGAAAAATCCTACTCAATTTCACGAACTGACAACCACAAGGGGCTACCAAAGCGCTGTATCGGGTCTTTTGCATTTTGGCCTCGATGCTGCCGCAGTAGTTGACTCCATAAAAGTAGAGTGGACAGACGGCACCTTTTCGGTTGTGTACCGTCCTGCATTGAATACCCGCATTTTCATTGCGCAGGAAAAATCATCCGGTATGCATTCCTCTTCCACAAATAGAACTGGATTTTTTAAAGATATCACAGACATCAGCATGCTGGCTTTTATTCACCAGGAGAATGAGTTTGTTGACTTCAAGGCTGAGGTGCTCTTGCCGTATCAGCTCTCTAAAATGGGACCAGCATTGGCAACTCAGGATGTCAATGGAGACGGACTAGATGATGTTTTTGTAGGAGGAGCTATCGGTCAGTCTGCAGTGTTGTTTATACAAATTGAGGGAGCCCGGTTCGTTCGTGCAACTGTTCAGCCATGGGAAAAAGAGAAGGACCATGAAGATGTGAAGGCTGTTTTTGCCGACCTCAACAAAGACGGTCATCCAGACCTATACGTAGTTTCCGGGGGCAATGAATACGATGAGAATTCCCCGGAATACAGCGACAGGATCTATGCCAATGATGGAAATGGTAACTTTGCTTTGGTCTCAGACATTTTGCCCAAGAACATGATGAGCAGTAAAAATGCACTGGCATTTGGGGATATTGATTCAGACGGAGACATGGATGTTTTTGTAGGTGGGGGATATAAACCAGGGACATTCCCTGAGACAGCAAGAAGTTTTCTGTTGCGCAATGATTCCGAAAAAGGTGTTTTTAGGTTCACGGATATCACAGCAGAATGGTCTAAGGATCTCCTGTTTCCTGGTATGATTAATGCTGTAGCCCTTCAGGATTTCAATGCTGATGGCAAAATTGATATTGTACTGGCAGGAGAGTGGATACCCATCAAAATCTTTACCAATACCGGTGCTGGATTCATTGACATGACAGACAAACTAGGCTTCCATGATACAGGTCTCTGGTCTTCTTTGTTTATTGATGATTTCAATAAGGATGGCTATCCAGACATCATTGCGGGCAATGTGGGCAATAATTTACAGTTCAAGGCTTCTAAGGAAACTCCTATAAACCTGGTTGTTACAGATGTTGATGACAATGGGTCTCCCGAAGTATTGTTTTGTTATTATATCAACGGGAAAATGTATCCTGCCGCTTCAAGGGATGAATTGCTAGACCAGGTGGTTCCACTCAGGAAAAAGTTTATCAAGTATCACCAGTATGCCACAGCAGGAATCAAAGATATCGTTCCAGCCCAGAAACTGCAGACAGCAAAAACCCTTGACCTGACTGAACTTTATCATGTTGTATACCTGAGTGATGGTGCGGGAAAATATGTAAAGAAACGTTTGCCTAATGATGTTCAGGTGTCCCGTATTTTTTCAGTCAATCGATTGGCTTTGCGGGGTATGGATACTGCCTATCTTCTCACCGGAAATTTTTATCCCTGGAGAACACAATGGGGGCAGAATGATGCAGGGTATGGGAGTTTGATTCAATTCAAGTCAAATAAATTGATTTCCTTATCGAACATAGAAACTGGTCTATACATCGGTGGTGATGTCAGACAAACTGCTGTAATCAGTTCATCCGACAACGGGCGATTGATCATCAGTGCAAAAAACAATGGTAAAGTTCAGGTTTTGAAAATACTCGAATGAAAATAACATCAAAGTCATTTGTTTTCTTTTTCTCTCTAATTTGTGTACAAACAACTTTGTTTGCACAAAAGCGTAAACTGCTGGTTCATCGGGCCCATCAGGCCATTACCAACGTAATTGTTCATGATATATTTTCTCCACCAGTTGCCAGCAGAATTTATTTGTATGCAAATATTGCTGCACATGAGTCAATGGTTGCATCTGGTAAATCGCAATCTTTTCATGCCCTTAGAAACGATTTTATTCAACCCAGTCCTATTGGATTTGAAGGACGGGTTCATACAGAAGCAAGTGCAGTTTATGCCATGATGTTGACTGCATCGAAGTTGGTATTTTCTGAGGCTAGGTTGATAGACTCTCTTGCTGCCATTGCTGCTGCATTCAATGAAGTTGAGCCTGCACGGCTTGCCGCATCCATGGAATGGGCAACAGCAGTGTCCAATGCGGTTGTATTGTGGTCCAAAACAGATCGCTATGCAGACACCAGAAAAATGAGGCGCTATTCCTTGATCAAAGACAAATCTGCATGGTCTCCCACGCCTCCGGGATATTTTGCACCCGTTGAGCCGCATTGGGGTAAAATGAGGACTGTTGTTTTGGATACCTTGTCAAAATTCCAACCCAAACGTCCCATTCCATTCAGTGATTCTGCCGGTTCTCCATTCTACCGTCAAGCAGATCAAGTGTTTCGTCATACAAAGACAATGCCCAAAGAAGATTCAGCCATTGCATTGTTTTGGGATTGTAATCCTTTCCACCTAACGGTTCAAGGGCATTTGAATTTTGCCACAAAAAAACTATCCCCAGGTGGGCACTGGATGAGCATTGCGGGTATTGCTTCCAGGCAAAGCAATGCATCTCTTGAAAAATCACTTCAAGCCTATCTTTTTACTTCAATTGCTTTGTATGACGCATTCATCAGTTGCTGGGATGAAAAATACAGGAGCAATGTCATTCGGCCTGAAACTTATATCAATGCTTATTTGGATCAAGGTTGGCGCCCACTGTTGCAAACACCTCCATTTCCCGAGTACACCAGCGGGCACAGTGTAATCAGTGCTGCATCTGCTGTAGTGCTGACCCAAATTTTTGGTCCTGACTTCAAGTTCCGTGATGATACAGAAGTTCCTTACGGTCTTCCAATTAGGTCGTTTACTTCTTTTTGGAGTGCTGCAAATGAAGCTGCCATGAGCCGCTTTTACGGTGGCATACACTACAAAGGTTCGATTGAAAATGGTCTCAAACAAGGGGAAGCAATCGGTTTGAAAGTTGTTCAATCCATGAAACAGGGGTTTAAGAAATGAGTTGAAGGAGCTCAGAAAAGGAAAACATGTTGTCTAAGGTTGCCATTCATGAAGTAGGTCACGGTCCTGGCCTACCCCATTGCAAAAGTGGTAATCCTTGCCTAATGAAAAATGTAGGGGGTGATATTGCTAACATCAAACAACAACCATGAAATTTTGCAACGGCTGCTCGCAATTGCTAAGAGGCCAACATGGTTTGCAGTTGCAATGAAAAATTCAATTGTTTCACTAAACTCGAAGTGAAATTAATGCAAAATAAAAAAGCCCATAAAAAACTGACATCCAGTTAATTATGAGCTTTTTATTGCTGTAGGGGGAGGGATCGAACCTCCACGAGGACGTTAGCCTTTGCACACGCGGCCGGAAGCAACTCCATGCCCTTAAGGTGGTCAACCCCAGTCGGTAACGCTGCAGCACTACCGGCGTTATGCAATGTTTATTCGTTTATCCCCACCCTCGAGACAAGAGGGAATGTCTGCCAAAATTTCATCACCCCACAATTTGAATGAACTAGAACAAAACTAAAGAAATGCCTTATTCTTTACAAATATTTTAATAATAAATTTAAAAATTAAAAAATAATTCAATAATATTGCATTTTAATTAGATAACATCAAAATACATATAGTCAAATGGGAACTAAATTGAATTTAGACAAATTGGATCTTCAAATCATCCACGCCATGATGGAAGATGCAAGCATCTCTTACGCTGATCTTGGTAAGAAATTGTTTGTCTCTGGAGGCACTATCCACGTACGTATAAAGAAATTACAAGAACTCGGAGTTGTTAAAGGTACTAAATTGAATGTAGACCTCAAACATTTGGGTTACGATATAACCGCTTTTGTTGGTATTTACTTAGAAAAAAGTTCTCTTTACGACGTAGTTTCTGAAGAATTGAAAAAAATACCCGAAATTATTCGACTAAACTATACAACCGGAAACTATAGCATGTTTATTGAAGTGGTTTGTAAAGACATCAACCAACTTCGATTTGTACTGCACGATAGCCTACAAAAAATTAAAGGCATCGAGAGAACGGAAACGCTCATCTCCTTAGACGAAAGCTTTAGTAGAAATGTTCCAGTTACCCGTTTAATCCCTTAATGAAAAGGTTCCAAATTCCTTTGCCTTTCCTAAAATCATTGCTGCTGCTCATTTTCTTGAACGGCATCATAAAACCGCTATGGATTTTTGGTGTTGACAGGCAAGTTCAAAACATTACTGGTTATAAGGTATATGGTACTTATTTCGCCTTTATGAACCTTAGTTTGGTTTTGAATTTTATGTTGGATATGGGTATAACCCCCTATTTCAACAAAACCGCTTCCGGAAATTTGCCTCTATTAAACAAATTAATACTACAATCTTTTGTAATCAAATGGTTGTTGAGTGCCTGTTTTGCATTGGTTATATTTTTTATTGCAATTTCCACAGGAGTTTCTACTGGTTATTTGTTTTGGTTATTGGTACTTTTCCAAATTGTTACCAGTTTCTTGCTTTGGTTAAGAGCTATTTTATCTGCAACCCAACAATTTTCCGCTGATGCAATTGTCTCGGCTGTCGATAAAATTTTTGCTACCATCATCGCTGGAATAGGTTTTTACTTTCTAGGATGGAAACTAAATATTTCTATCGAAACCTTTGTTTGGATTCAAATTGCTGGATTATTGATTGCCATTTTGTTATGCCTGTATTTCCTTACTAAAACACAGCTTAACCTAAAGCAGTTTTCAGGTAGTTTAATAAATTTTTCATTGCTGAAAGGAAGCTTGCCCTTCGCTTTGACCTATTTCTTCATGTCGATGCATTCCCGAACAGATGGTTTTTTATTAGAAAGACTACTCCCCAACGGTGCTTATAAAGCCGGTATTTATGCCTCTGGCTATCGTTTGGTTGATGCCATCAATATGGGTGGATTTCTTATCTCTAGTTTTTTACTTCCTTATATCGCCAATCGATGGCCCGATAAAAATGCATTAGCTCCCTTAATTAGAATGTGCCGACATGTTTTGATGCTCTCTTCTTTGTGCATTGCTATTGTAGTTGCACATTGGTCTGATGATGTCAATAATCTTTTATACAATGGTAGAGATATTTCCGCCGGTAATGTTATTGCTGTTTTATTGTTTACGCTTCCCGCACTTGGATTGGTGCACATCTACGGCACATTACTTACAGCCACAGGTAATATTATTCGATTTATGATAATTAGTGCATTTTTTGCTCTAATTAATATCACATTTAACTTAATCTTTATACCTCAATTTGGTTTATCCGCTGCTATGTGGATTGCAGTAATTACCCAAACACTTTATGCAATTGTTGTATGTTTTGATGCCGTTAAGCAAACCACTATTAAGTTTGCTTTCAGTGATCTATTGATTTATCTTGCAGTTGCAGCAGCTTTGTTGCTTTGTTTAAACCATTTGTTTTAATCATAAAAAAATTCATGACAGATTCTAACTCATTTTTACCGATACTATTTTATTACCGTTGGAAAATTATCTTTTTAACCATTGTTGCCGGAGCAATTGCAGCTGGTTTTTGCTTTTTGGTAACCAAAGAATATAAGGCTTCAGCAACATTATTGCCCGCTAATTCTAAATTGATGGATAAACATCGTTTGTTTGATAGCAATATCCAAGAATTGTACAGTAATTATGGTAATTCTGATGATGCTGATAGAATTCACGCAATTATGCAATCTTCCCAAGTTTTATTGCCAACTGTTGATTCTCTTTCACTAACAAACCATTATCATCTTAATAAAAAAAATAACAACAGATACAACTCCCTAAAAAAATTGTCTAAAAATATTGAAATTGTATCAACCGAATTCGGTGAAATTAAACTTATGGTGTGGGATAAAGACACTGCAACAGCAAAGGCAATTACAATTTCTATCATTCAACATACACAAGATGTTGGTAAACAACAAATTATTGATTTTTATACACAATCGCTACAAAAACTTCAAGAAGCTCTAGAACTTAAAAGTTTGAAATTAAATAAGCTGGATAAAACATCAGTTGATGATCGTGCAATACTTGAAAATGAAATCAGCACTTTGAAATCTTCGGTATCTAATTACCAATTGGCAATCATAAACACTCCGCCTACAGCTTTTGTTGTTGAACAACCAAGTGTTTCTCCTGTTGCAGACAAACCCAAAACAGTATTAATTGCAATTGCCACTATGGTTGCCGCGGCTTTTTGCAGTATTGTTTGGGTAATATTATTCGGTCGGTTGAACGTGAAATCTACCCATGTCAACTAATGCAATAACCAAACAATTAAGATGGTCGCCAATATTATTGGCAATTGTATTTTTATTGTCGGTTGCAACAGCAATTTTTTTAGGACATTATATTTGGTTGTGTGTTGTGCCTGTTGTTTTATTAATAACATTGGCTTTTGTTTATCCTAAATCTTTTTACTTTTTACTTATCGCATCAATTCCATTATCTACTGAATTGCAAATTACACCCTCATTAGGAACAGATTTTCCTGATGAACCTTTGATGTGGGTGATAACTATTTTAGTTGTTTTAATCATTACATATAGAAAAAAAATTCCATTAAACATTGTTCAACATCCAATAACCCTGTTGTTGGCAGCAAGTTTTTGTTGGACGATAATTTCAACATTGTTTTCAACACATCCAATACTTTCGTTTAAATATCTGTTGGCTAAAATATGGTATATCGTCCCTTTTTGTGTGGGTATATTAATGTTTGTTAAATCTAAAACAGATTATATAAAATTGGCAAAATGCTTAATTATTCCAATGGCTTTTGCGGTGATCATAATCTTGATTAGACATAGTTTATCTGGGTTTTCATTTGAGCGGGTGAATAAAATTAATGGACCATTTTTTAGGAATCATGTTAACTACAGTGCTTTATTGGTTTGTTTGATACCGGTTTTATATGCTTTAATGCAGATTGATTCCAAGATAAAATTGTTGTGGCAACTACTTTTGGGATTGTTTCTTATAGGTTTGTATTTTAGTTATGCAAGAGGGGCTTGGTTGGCTTTAATTGTTGGATTGATTATAGTTTTTGCCATTAGAAAAAAAATTCTTCATTGGTTGTTGCTTGGAGCCAGTTTTATGGTAATTGTTGCAGGTATTTGGTTGATGAGCAATAACAATTACATGAAATTCACGCCCAATTATGAAAAAACTATTTATCACGCTGATTTAAGTGAACATTTGGAAGCCACTTACACCATGAAAGATTTATCAGCAGTTGAAAGGTTTTACCGTTGGATTGCAGCTTGGAAAATGGCAAAAAGTCATCCAATAACAGGTTTTGGTCCAAATACCTTTTACAACAATTATCGTGGCTATACAGTTAATGCCTTCAAAACGTATGTCAGCAACAATCCTGAACACTCAACAGTACACAATTATTTTTTGATGCAATTGGCAGAACAAGGCATTCCGGGTTTGATATTGTTTGTAGCATTGTTTTTTACAATGTTGATTACAAGTCAAAAATATTACCATTCCCAGAAAAATATCTTTCACAAGCAATTGGCATTGGCAATTGGATGCATTTTGGCAATGATAGGCACATTAATATTTGTAAGCGATCTCATCGAAACCGATAAAATTGGCTCAATTTTCTATCTATGTGCCGGCACACTAATTAATTTCGAATTAGGAATTAGGAATCAAGAATCACAGGATTTATAATAATATTTCAAAAAAATCCCGTGATTTCAGATACTAAACTATTAATTTACTAAAAAATGTAGTATTCTACAGGCGTTGCCTTTACTTTTTTCATTGTGTTCCTTTGCCATTCTGATAATTAGGTGATGGTTTTTGTTTTTCAAGGTATCATCCAACATAATATACCAAGGAAGATGCAAGTAGGAACTCCATTGGGTAAAAAGTTCACGTCGCTTAAATGGTTTTCCATCAATGCTGTATTCAATAATTCCAGCATCTGGACCAGAAGCGATACAAATGCCGATGGCAGTGCCTTTGAATGACAATTCCAAACTAGCACCAGCATCTTCCGTTACCAATGCAGGTAGGTGTACAAATTGCTTGCGGCTTCCTGCACCGTCGTTTGGTACCCAATTGTCTACCAACACCCATTTGCTTAGCTGGGAAGCATTGTTTACAGGTAGATACATCCCTTTGGAATAATTAAAGGGTTCGAAAGCCTTTGGCAATGGGTTTTCAACGGGTAATGCATCTGTTGGAATGATATGGTATCCGTTGAAAAGAAATTGGTTAATTGATCTGGTATATACTTCTTGTCCAAACAGCGAAGGATGTAAGTCTTTAAAATCTTCTTTCCAGTTAAATTCACCGGCATTTATTCTTTCGGTAACCTCTTTTGCCCAATTAATGGTGTTGATTTTGTAATGTGCAGCTATCATTTCATGGTTGCGGATTTCAGCAGGAACTTTTCCATTTCTATACTCTGAAATTTTATCTGGATCGACGCAATGCATCAAGATGATATCCATTTTAGGGTTGCTGATTTTGGCATGGCGAATTATTCCTTCCATTCCGCGCAATTGTGCGGTTGGATCAAATCCATTTGTTCGGTCGTTAACAGCGGCTTCTTCAAAAAACAGATCAATGTTTCCCTTTTGCAAAACATCCGAAGCCAATCTAAAAGCTCCAGGTGTGCTACCTGTAGAGGAAATGCCAGCATTGATGAACTCAAATTTGGTTTCAGGAAAACGTTCGGTAAGGAATTGGCAAACTTTCTCCCGCCACCCATGCCCTTCTGTAATGGATCCACCCATAAACGCCACACGACCGGTTTTGTTTTTTGTAAACTGGATATAACTGTTTTGTAATGAGGATCTTGTAACATGAAATGTTCCAGCGTCAATCGTCTTTTGAACAGGAAAGGAATTGGCCGCAATAAAGTCTACAATGCGTTGGGGGTTATCTATCTTAAAATGATGACCTTCCAGTTCTTGTGCACCTTTGGTCATGGGCACAATGGTTGCAATGCCACCCAAGCGAACATATCTATCGATGAGTAAAAAAGTGTTTTCGATGTTGGGCACAATTTTATCGTTTAAACCGATGGAATGCAATACTGGAACTTTACAAGCGGCAAGTCCTTCTAAATGGTCAATTGGATTGTCTTGAAAAGCCAAAAGTTCCGCTTCCGTCATCCGATAACATTTCTGTAGCTCTTGCCATTCTGCCAGAGCTCCTTTTCCTGTACCTTTTCCACCTGGCCAGCTTTTTACATCACAAACTGGGGCTTCTGCATAGATGCACGATACTTTTAAAGGATTGCGTTTTGCCCAATTGTATACATATAAACCACCTCTACTGATGCCTTCAAGTGCTACTTTGGGTGCAAATTTTTTTTCGGTGGTTAAAAAAGCATAAAAATCATCCCAAATATGCATGGCTTCGGGCGAACCATATAAATTATTGGCGTTGATATATGCAACATAAAAGCCACGTGATAACAACATAGAATCCATTTCTGTATGCCAATCAGGGAAATATGCTTTTAAAATCCATGGATTGCCATCTAAAGCTTTAGTAGGTTGTATAATCCATGCTTCTCTACCTTGAAATGTAAATTGTATACGTTCAAAACCATGCCATACATCCTTCTTTTCAAAATGGGTAGGCAAAAGAGGTGAAGCAAAACTAGGGATAACAAGTGTTACCAATAAAAAAACAATGACGATGCGCTTTTTCATGTCTTTATGTTGTTGAGTCTGTAGAAGATTTCAATTCATTATTCCCTCAAATAACGAATCAGCTTTAAAGTTATAGGATGATCAGCAATTTTTTGAAATAGATTTGCCCACTTGGTTTTATCTCAAATTACGTAGAAGAAAAATTGAAAAGATTGAAAAAATAAGTAATTTCAAAAATCTTCTCAGGAAAAATAGTAAATTCTACTATTGAAGTTTGTAAATTGTAGTTTGATGATTCAATCGTAAGTATGCTTGCTCACCTCCATCCTTTATTGGTCCATATCCCAATTGGAATATTGTTGTTTGCCTTTTTGATAACGGTGCTTCCTACAAATTACAGCAATGGAATGTCAACTGCACTTAAATTGGCACTCGCAGTGGCTTCGATGGCTTCTCTCGCGGCTTGTATTACTGGTTATTTATTGGCTCAATCGGGCGATTATGACCAATTATTGGTTTCTAAACACCAATGGCTAGGGATCGCAACTTGTATTTTGTGTTTTTCAGCTTGGATTATTAAGTCTTACCGTAAAATTTTAGTGTGGATTACCGTAATTATAATGTCGATTGCAGCACATTTCGGTGGTACACTTACCCATGGAGAAGGGTACTTATTCTCATCATCTGAAAATAAAACACCAGACGCTGATACCATCATCACGTCCTTGGATACACTTACGAAATCAATATCCGATACCGTTTTGCCTCAAAAACAAGTGGCTCATCAAATTTTTCCTTATCGCAACGTTATCGCCCCGATTCTACAAAATAAATGTTACAACTGTCATTCATCCATTAAAAAAAAGAATGGACTTCGTTTAGATACAAAAGATTTTATCTTAAAGGGTGGAAAAAATGGACCCATTTTTTTTCCCAAGAATCTAGAAAATAGCATGTTGTATACGCACCTCATTTTACCATTAGAGGATGAAAAACACATGCCGCCCAAAGGTAAAAAACAACTGACCGGCCATGAAATCGAACTAATAAAACAATGGATTCTACAAGGTGCACCCTTTGAACCCATAACTATTTCTTCTACTTCAGAAATTGTAAAACCTATACCAAAGGAAGTAAGTTTTGCTCCAGTAAAAGATGAATCCCTTTTATCAACAACATCTATTGTGCCAATTAAATCGGAACCATCAAAAGAAATCCTTCCCGGCAATGAAAACATCATCACTCAACTAAAGTCAAATGGCATCATTATTACGCCAATAAAAGACAATAGTGGGGCTCTTTCCATCAATTTTGTACATGTTGCCAATTTAGAAGATTCAATGCTGATTGGATTGAATGCGCTCAAAAACCAGGCAGTTGTACTCAAATTCAGTGGAAAAAAGATTACGGATGAGCAACTTCATTTACTTGCTTCTTTTAACAATGTACATACACTGTATCTGGATAATACTTCTATCACAGATATCGGACTAACAGACATTATTAAGTTTCCAGCATTGGAAATATTGAACTTATACAATACTTCTATTTCTGATAGAGGATTGAATGCTTTGTATAATAGTAAACAGCTGAAAAAAATTTATCTCTGGAAAACCAATGTAACCCAGTCGGGATTAAATGCCTTATCGCTACAAATTCCCAAATTGATTATTGAAGCTGGATTGTTTATATGGAAAACCCCTGATAGCCTTAAAACAAAATAAAATGATGCGTTTAAAATTTATATTAGGCATTTTCATCACTTTAGTGGTAACAGCTGCAATAGCTGATAAAGATCCTGTAATGCCACCCGATGTGGCGACAGAGTACAATAAAATCAATACCAAATTAGATTACAACCAACATGTTAAACCTATTTTGTCTGATAAATGTTTTGCTTGCCACGGTCCTGATAAAGCAAAACAAAAAGCTGGACTAAGATTGGATATTATGAAAGCCGCATACGACGAATTGCCTGAAAGTCCGGGTAAATATGCCATATATCCAGGCAATCTCAACAAAAGTGAAGTCTTTCACCGCATTGTTTCCAAAGATCCCGAATATGTGATGCCTTCAATCAACTCGCATCTATCCCTCTCTGCAAAAGAGAAAGCGATTTTGGCAAAGTGGATTTATCAAGGTGCCGAATACCAGCCTCATTGGGCGTTTGTGAAACCAAAAAAGATTGACCCTCCAGTTCTAGATGGTATTTACGCAACCAATCATCCTATCGATCAATTTGTTAGGGCAAAACTGAGAGACTTAAACCTTCAACCTACAAAAAAAGCAAATAAAGAATTGCTGCTTAGGCGTTTAAGCTTAGACATCATTGGCTTGCCACCAACTATTAACGAAATTGACGCATTCCTTAATGATTCCAGCAAAAATGCCTACGAAAAACAAGTGGATCGTTTGCTCAAAACGCCGCACTATGGCGAAAGGATGGCATCTGATTGGCTCGACCTCGCCAGATTTGCAGATTCACATGGCTATACGGTAGATAAAATCAGGGATATGTCGCCTTACCGAGATTGGGTAATTGAGGCATTCAACAACAATATGCCTTATGATCGCTTTGTAAAAGAGCAACTTGCCGGCGATTTAATTCCGAATCCTACCAAAAGCATGATCATTGCAACGGCTTTCAACAGAAACCACCCGCAAAATACAGAAGGTGGCATCGTGGAAGAAGAATTTCAAACGGAATATGTAATGGACAGAACCAATACATTTGGTGAAGCCCTTATGGCAATGTCTGTGGGTTGTGCAAGATGCCACGACCATAAATACGACCCTATTTCGCAGAAGAATTATTACGAAATGTTCAGCTTTTTCAATAATGTATTGGAAGCAGGACAAATTGCATATAACGATGATTTACCCACGCCCACATTGCTTTTGCCTACAGAACTACAAGATGAAATCATCCATTATTTAACAAACAATATAGTTGCTCAAGAAAAAATTTTATCAGAGAAGAAACAACAAACCCACAATGTAGCCAAGGAGTGGGTGAATAACTTTGGTTATCGCCATTTAATTACCCAACAAATGCCAACGATTGGGTTACAAGCGAGGTTTCTATTAAACGGCAATTTGCGGAACCAATTGGATACAGCTATTGTTGGCGAAATGAAACACGAAGCCGGTCAAAATGGAGATAAACCCGTTTTTGCAGCAGACCGAGGAGGTAAAGTTCTTTCATTAGATGGAGATGTGTATCTTGATTTATTTCCGGTAGGTGTTTTCAGGAAATCGGCGCCTTTTAGTATTGGAATGTGGGTTTGGATTCCCAAAACCATGAAAGAAGGGGTGATTTTTCACAAAAATGAAGGCGAAAGATTATACAATTTCAAGGGTTTTCATGTATATCTTAAAAACAATAGGTTTGAAATTTTAATGGCACATACGGCACCTTCCAATGCTATTATAAAATTATCCGAAAACGATGTACCTCGAGAAAAATGGATTTATCTAACATTAACCTATGATGGTTCTTCGCGTGCTGTTGGTTTCAACTTACACCAAAATGGAACACAACTTTCTATGGAGGTGATTAAAGACAAATTATACAAAGACATTATTTATTACCGCAAAAACGAACCCGCCCTACAAGTTGGCGGCTGGTGGCGGGGTGTGGGTTTCAAAGACGGAAAAGTATCAGACGTTACGGTGTACAATCGATTGTTATCAACCCTAGAAATACAGTGGTTGGCAAATGGTCAATTAAGTGAAGAATGGTTAAAAAAAGTACCGCAACAACTTTCGGCAAATGAAAAAGAAATGCTCGCCAATTACTATGTGGAAGCCATTGATACAATGGTGCAAAAAGAAATGGCCATCCTTCAAAACCTCCGAAACGGATTGTCTGATTCTACAAAAAACATTAAGGAAATTATGGTGATGGAAGAGATGTCTAAACCAAAGAAAACAACCATTTTAGCCAGAGGTCAATACAATCAACCCTTAC
>CAMBYC010000002.1 GCA_945871875.1 Sphingobacterium thalpophilum | reverse complement strand
AATATGAAGCCAAAACGTTTACACTTTTGTTGCCATAAGAATTAACAGTTGGTCCGTTGTAGTAACCCAATTTTGTATCAGCCACTCCAGCTCTTCCTGTAGCACTTGCTTGAAACATCAATTCACCTTCAGGATCTGAAGACACCCTTGCACCCACTTGATTTTTCCACAATCCTTTAAAACTTGGATTCAATGCGTGTTGACCAGAAGTCATAATTTCTTTGGTTTCATCCAGTGCAATTTTATAATAGGTTGCAGGATTAGAACCTTGCACCATTTGTCCGGTTTTTCTTAAAGAATAACCCGCTCTAAACAATGCGATTCTAGCTCTTAATGCTTTAACTGTTCCTTTAGTAATTCTTTCGTCTATTTGATCTCCAATAGTTGGGACTTCATTTCTCCAAGGAACTAAAGTTGCAGCAGTTTTTAAATCGCTCAATAGAACTTCATATAAAGAATCGCGATCTGTTGCAGCAGGGAAAGGTTTAGTACCGGCTAAATTGGCAGCAGATGTAAAATTTGCAGGTAAATCACCCCAGTTTCTGATGGCTTCCAAATAAAATTGAGCTCTTAAAGTTAACACTTCGCCATGTAACCGTCTAAGTTGCTTTTTCTCTTGCTCAGAACCATTATTGTACATTGTCATGTTTGGAATATTGTCGATGCAATTGTTTGCAAATTCAATTCCAGTAAACAATTGATTGAATGGATTGGTAATTTGTGCGTTACCAGATGTTGCATTATAACGAGCAATATCACGACGGTCATTATCGGATGCACCACCCGGACCTTGCATTTCGTCGTTATCCAAAGGATAATATAAGCTCAATCGAATTCCATAACCGGCATCACCTACTAATCTACTATAAGCAGATGCTACAGCTTTTGTAGCATTAGGCACATCACTGAAAACCATTTCAGCTCCTAATTCAGTAATTGGATATTGGTCTAAGTATTTTTTACACCCAGATAATATGGTGATGGCAAGTACAAGTGCCAAAATGTATTTATTAGATAATTTGTTTAACATGACTATATTTTTAAAAAAATTCAATTAAAAGGTTGCGTTTAATCCAAAGATGAAAGATCTACTTTTAGGATAAGCAGAGTAATCTAAAGCAGGAGTTAAACGATTGTTTGATACACTAACTTCAGGATCGTAGCCGGTGTATTTAGTAAATACAGCCAAGTTGTTTCCTGTTAAGTAAAATCTTAATTTACTAATTTTTAATTTGGACAATTGCTTGCTGCTTAATGTGTGACCGATTGTTAAGTTGTTTATTCTTAAGAAAGATCCATCTTCCATAGCCCAAGAAGAAGGGTAGAATGCTCCAGCACTTTTTATAGGAGCCCAAATTGTAGCATAAGCATTTGTTGTAGATAATGTAGCAGGCTCAGCACCAATTACTTGTCCGGTAGAATTCACATATTGTAAAATGGTTCCATCAGGAGCAACTGTTTTCCAACGATTGCTCATAATTGCCAACATATTAGCATTATTGGTATAACCGTTGGTTAACTCAACTTTGTTGGCATTGTAAATGGTATTGCCGTAAACAAAGTTTACAAACAAACTCATGTCCCAATTTTTATAAGCGAATTGCTGATTAAATCCACCTGTAAACTTAGGTGTTGGATTGCCAATGATTTGTCTATCGTTTACTAAATCTACTTTCCCATCGCCATTTAAATCTTTGAATTTAATAGATCCCGGTTGAACGGTTCCAATAATACCTGAATTGTTTACCATGCCAGCTTTTAGAGTATATACTTTGGTGGTAGCGTTGTAATCAAAATCGTAAGGTGTATAGAAACCATCTGTAACTAAACCATACATTGAACCAACTGGCTCACCAATTTTGATGATGTAATCAGTGGGTTGACCAGATACGCCCCAACTTGCTGCAGGATAAAAATATTTTTGGTTAACCCCCAATGCATCAACAGAATTCTTATTGAAGGAAATATTGAAATTGGTATTCCAAGAAAAATTCTTATTAGCTATCAATGCTGCACCTAAACTTAATTCTATTCCTTTATTGGTTGTTTTACCAATATTTTGAAGTTGGGTTGTATAACCATAAGTTGATGCAATAGGAACGTTTAACAATAGATTGCTAGAGGTATTGTTGTACACATCAACACTCAAATTGAATCTTTTCAAGAAACTTACATCAAATCCATAGTTTCTGTTGATGGTAGATTCCCACAACAAATTAGGATTTACCAAAGAAGCAGATGAATAGCCGTAAATGGTTTGTCCGCCAACACTATAATAAAAAGAACCGTTGTTGTTGAATGTGCTAAGGTATAGATAGTCGTTGATGCGGTTGTTACCAACAGATCCAAAACCAATTCTTAATTTCATATCATCTACAAAATCAACATTCTTCAAGAATTTTTCTTTTTTTATTCTCCAAGCAAAAGATGCTGAGGGGAAAGAACCCCATCTATTTTGTGACGCGAACTTAGAAGCACCATCCAAACGAATATTTGCACTAAATAAGTATTTATCTAAATATGCATAAGTTAATCGGCTAAAGAAAGACAAACTGGTGTATTTGCTTTTTTGCAATTTAGGGAAACCTGCAAAAGAAGTTCCAGTCACTTCATAGTTAAATGCTTGTGATGGAGTTGTTCCATTCGGATACAAGCGATATAAGTTGTTGGCAGTTTTTGAATCGAGTTGGTAAGTTTCTTCACCCAACAAGAATGAGAAATCGTGCTTTTTCTTGTAATTGTTAACATTAAAAGACAAAACATTTGAATTTGCAATAGAAACACCTTGTATAGTATCCTGCCCCATTATAGGTTTCTTAGAACCTTGCAATACTGCATAAGGCGTTATAGAATCATTGTATTTTCTATCAATCACATTATTGCTGTTGTAACCAAAAGTGGACGTGAAAGTTAGGTTTTTAAGTATATTGTAAGATAAGTTGACAGTAATGTTCTTTACTTCAGTAGATTTTCTTCGGTATTCTTGATCTGCCAATTCAATGGGATTAACAAGGTTTAATCCATTGCCCACATTAGGATCAGCCAGAGGGTCAGTATCATCTAAATCTTGGTTAGGCGATAAAAAAGGTCTATATCTAACTGCATTTCTCAATCTGTTGTAAGAAGAACCTTGATCACTAGAAACCCCAGCACCCATAACTTCTTGATAATTGTAACGCGTAGATAAACCGATTTTTAAATTTTTAAAAGGTTTGTATTCTAATTTACCGCTTAGGATACTTCTTTTTAAATTGGAATTTCTCACAACCGCTTTATCGTAATTTGTAGTTGCTCCGAAATTGTAGGTCAATTTATCGCTACCACCAAAAATTGAAAGATTGTTGGTTTGCAACAAACCAGGATTACCAAATACTTCTTTTTGCCAATCTACAATGGCAACATCTTTAAGAGAAGATAAATTGCTGAAAGGTCCAAAATTCTTTACAAAAGTTGTACTATCAGTTGAGCTACCCACAGCTCTTTCAAATTGGTAAAACGTATAATCGAAAGGATTTAATACTTCAAGTTTATTGGCAAGTTCTTTAGCACCAAAGAAAGTATTGAAAGCAACTTGTAATTTACCCTTTCTTCCACCCTTAGTAGAAATGACAATAACACCATTTGCACCTCTTGCTCCATAAATAGCGGTTGCGGCAGCATCTTTTAAAACGTCAATAGATTGAATGTCTTGAGGAGAAATAAGCGACAAAGCATTTTCCACTTGAACACCGTCGAGAATGTATAATGGAGAGTTATCACCAGTGATAGACATACCACCTCTCACACGAATTCTAACATTGGCGTCGGGAGAACCTTCTGCAGTAGAAGCCGAAACACCTGCCAAACGACCGTTTAAAGCTTCAGCAGCAGAGTTGATTGGAATGTCTTTTAGATCTTTAGCACCTACAGAAGCAACAGATGCCATAACATCTTTTCTTTTCACCGATTGGTAACCGATAAGCACGATTTCATCCAAATTAGGATTATCCTTTTCTAATTTGATGTTAAGAGGAGCAGTGTTTTTTACAACAAAATCAACATTTTTGTAACCTAAATAGCTAAAAGTTAAGACTGTACCTAATTTAGGAATGTTAATTTGGAAAGTACCTTTGTTGTTGGATTGGGCACCCGCATTAGAACCTTTAACTTTAATTGAAACACCATCAAGAGGAGCACCATTTTCGTCAGCAACTTTTCCTGAAACGGAAATTGTTTGAGCAAATAAACTAGCAGACGCAAGAAGGAACATAAAACCTAAAACAAGTTTTTTCATATAAGCAATTTGTAATACAATCGAGGCCGAGATGGCCAAAATCAAATACAATGCTATTAATATTTTTTAGAACTTAATCATTATTTAATATAATTATTTACGCAAACGATACCGAGCAATAATAACCAATGAAGAATTAGGAATTAAGAATTAGGATTTAGGAATTGTTGGAATATAAGGTGATGAAGTTGTAATAGAATAAAAAATTGGGATATTCTATTGCAATTGGTTTGTTTGAAATAGAATGCCCCAATTAAGAAAGGGCAGGAAGGGTTTTTGAAATTGAATTATAAAGCAATAAATGATAATTGCATTTACAACAAGTTCATCTTTAAATACGTTGTGACAATTCTTACCCTCAAATATTAGATTTTATATATTTAAAAATCAACTCACCAATTTTATGGTTATTTTTGTTTTTTACAATAATTTAGACTGAAAAGTATTAAAATTAACAAGGCAACCAATAAATAACAAAAATTGGATCAAGCATCAACAAAAAATTATCCATTCCAATTTCTTAGTAAAATAGTGCAGCATTTTACCAAGAAAAAAGTTGATATACAACAAAGTGAATCAGAAAAGATTGCCAAATGTCCATTTCATCATGGAGAACCAGAAAAACATCATGCACAAAACAGCATCCCATTAACCAATTTTATTTCAGGGGGAGTTTCAACTTTTGACTCAACGCATCTTAAGAGTAAGAAAACTTATCGCATAGGAAGCAATCAAAACATTTGTGAAGGTGCTTTGATGGAAAAACAGCAAACACCAAAAGTAAATCCACACAGAACATCAATTGAAGTTTTAGAAGAAGCAGAAGATTTTTTAAAAGAATATTACAAAGACTCTATAAAAGAAGATTGGGAAAATAGATACCATCAAAGATTATTTGAAGTAAAAGAACAGATAAAACAGAAAGGCTATTATTTTCATAGTACGGAAGAATTGGAATATGGTGTACAGTTGGCGTGGAGAAATTCATCACGCTGTATTATGCGGAGCCAATGGCAAAATATTAAAGTGATAGATGCCCGTGGGGGATTTGCAGAATATGGTAAAGAAATTACAGCAGTTGAAATCTACAATCAATGTGTTGAACACCTCAAATCGGCAGTTGCCACTGGCAAAACGGGTAATAAAATTATTAAATCACAAATCACTGTATTTCCTCAATTGCTACCTGTAGAAACTATTGGTAGAAGAATATGGAACAGCCAGCTCATTAGGTTTGCTGGTTATTTACAAAAAGATGGTAGCTTTATAGGAGACCCTGCTAATGTTGAATTGACAAACAGTTGTTTACGATTAGGGTGGAATCCACCTACATACCCCACTCCTTTTGACGTACTTCCCTTGATTATTCAATCTTCTGATGATAGCGAGCAATTAATAAAAGAACTTCCAGAATCTGCGAAATTATTGGTTCCCATTACTCACCCTGATTTTCCTGAATTTGACAAACTAGGTATTTACTGGCATGCAATACCAGCTTTGTCATCATTTTGTTTAGATATTGGCGGTATACAATATACAGCAGCTCCATTTAACGGTTGGTATATGGGACCAGAAATAGGGAGTAGAAATTTGGGAGATATACAACGATATAATTTGTTACCGGCAATGGCAAAGGCAATGGGATTGTCCACATCAAGCATTCGAAGTTTGTGGAAAGACCGCGCAGTGGTTGAACTCAATGCGGCAGTCTTGCATAGTTTTGATGCGGCAGGTATTACAATTCAAGATCATCAATCAGCATCCAATGCATTTGTAAAACACCACAAATCAGAAATGGAAAACAGAGGATTTATACCGGCAGATTGGGTATGGATTACACCACCATTGGGAGGTTCTGCAAATGAGGTATTTCATCAAGAGATGATTGACTTCTTCATCAAACCCAATTTTATTGCATCAAACTTAAGCTTGAAAGATTTAGAATGAAGATCATTAAAATCTTTAAAGGCCTTGCTTGGTTATATCTCCCGATTCTGTAAATAAATTTTTAAAAACTGTTGTAGTTGTACCCATAACATCAACCATCAAGCCCTACCCTACAAGAGTCAATTGTGAAATTGAGGGTAAAAATGGTCAATTGGTAATAGATCAAATTCGTGCTATTGATAAATCTAGGCTTGTGAAACCGTTGGGTGTACTACAAGAAAGCACTTGCATCGAAGTGTATTCTTCATTAAAACAGTTTTTCTCCTTGTAAAATATCAATTCAAAGTAACCTACTTTAATACTCAACTATTTGTATTTAGTCGGTATAATATGGCTTTTTTAAGTATCTTACTACCCTATTTTTACATTTCAACAAGCATACATGAAACGATTCGCTTTTTTCATTTACCTAATTTTGGGATTGCAGACTAATAGCTCTTTTGCTCAACATCCATCAAAACCTAATATTCTTTTTATTGCAGTAGATGATTTAAAACCAGTATTGGGATGCTACGGCAACAAACTTGTAAAATCTCCAAATATTGATAGATTAGCCAAGCAAGGAACAGTTTTTATGGCAAACTATTGTCAACAAGCAGTTTGCGGACCAACGCGTGCAAGCTTAATGACAGGAAAAAGACCAGATAACACTAAGGTTTGGGATTTATTAACATTGATTAGAGATATCAATCCAAATATTATAACCATACCTGGATATTTTAAAAGTCAGGGTTATAGTACCCAAGGTATTGGAAAGGTTTTTGATTCTAGAACCGTTGATAAAGACAACGACAAAACTTCTTGGACAGTACCCTATTATAAGACTGGAAAAAAATATTTTGATCCAGCATTTGGAGAACCTGCGGCAAATCGCTATCAAGATGCCAACAACAGAAAAGAAGTAGAAAAATTTGTGAAAATAGCAAACGAAAAAGGTTTAGACAAAGCAGCTACACAAGCGTTTATATTAGCAAATGTTCGTCCAACCGTTGAGAATGCAAATGTAACAGACAATGCTTATGAAGATGGAGCCAATGCTTTACAAGCAAAAGATGTGTTGGTACAACTTAGCAAAAAAGATGAACCCTTCTTTTTTGCAGTAGGATTCACTAAACCACATTTACCGTTTGCAGCACCCAAAAAATATTGGGATATGTACAAAAGGGAAGATATGCCTTTAGAGAAATTTCAACAACAATCGAAAAATGCTGTTGATGTTGCATACCACAATTCTAGTGAAATTAGATTGTATTCAGATGTAGTTGAAGAGATAGCACCAGATGGCAATCAGAAGAAGGGATTAACCTTATCTATAGCAAAGCAAAAGGAGTTGATTCATGGGTATTATGCGGCAACATCTTATATGGATGCCAATGTGGGATTGCTTTTAAACACTTTAGATTCATTGGGTTTAATGAAGAATACTATTGTAGTGCTTTGGGGAGATCATGGTTGGCATTTGGGCGATCATAATTTATGGTGTAAACATACCAATTTTGAACAAGCTGCAAGAGCACCATTGATCATCTCATCACCCTATATAAATCCATCAAAAACCAGTTCACAAACAGAGTTTATAGATATTTTTCCTACGCTTTGCGATTTGTCTGGCTTAGCCATTCCAAATACATTAGATGGAAAGTCGTTGGTTCCGTTGATGAAAAACCCCACTGCGGTTGTAAAAGAATTTTCGGTGAGTCAATATCCTAGAACAGAAGTAGCATTAGAAATGGGAAGATTGGGTTATACTCCAAACAATGTAATGGGATATTCAATAAGAACACAGAGATATCGTTATTCAATTTGGTTAAAAGACAAGATGAGAAGCACAGATCCATACAATCCAGAAAAATTGGTAGGCACAGAATTGTATGATTATCAAGCAGATCCATTAGAAACAATAAATGTTGCGAAGGAAAAAAAATATGCACCTATTGCTGCACAAATGCATAAGAAAATGATGGATTTCTTTAAGTCACAAGAAAAGCCAACTACAAAATAATTTTGTATAAAGATATTTTTTAAAAAACTAAAAAGCCGTTGCTATGAAAGCAGCGGCTTTTTGGTTTTAAAAACAGCACTTTTTATTGTTAAATTGAAAATTAGTTTTTAATTAGTTTAATTGTTTGGTTTTCAATACCCTGAACAACTTTAATATAATACATTCCTTTCTTGTATTGATATCCAAGATTTATGTTACTGTTTGAATTAATATTATTTTTAGTTTCTATGATTTTACCTAACATATCGGAAACGATTAGTGTTACAGGAAGAGGATTACTACTTTGAAGAACAATTGTTGAATAATTAGTGGTTGGATTGGGCATTAACTTCATTTGTAATCCTGTTAAGGTTTCGCTATTAATACTGTTATTTGAAACATCTCCATTTAAGTTAACGGTAAAATTATTATTGGGAGACACTTCTATTTTAATCCTTCTTGTTTCTATATTCCCTGAAGCATCTTGAGCAAAAATTGATATAGTATATATTCTAATTCTTGTTGGTCTGGTGCGTTCCGCACGCAACAACAGTTTATGATTATCAATAATTTTGATGTCTGGGTTATTGAGTAACAAAGGTTCGTCACTACTGATGGAGGTGAGCCAGGTTTTGGTTACACCGCAATTGTCCCAAGTGCGGTAGTTTACTGTTACTTGCTTCAAATTGTGGTCGGCGGGCCAAAGCCTTTCTGGAGAAACAGAGATTTTATGAATTGCAGGACGATCATTGTCTTTTACCGTAACCAAAGCTATGGCGGAGTCCTTGTTGCCATTGCAGTCAGTAGCCGATAGTATTACTGTATTAACGCCAATATTGCTACAATTGAAGGTTGTTTTGTTTAGGTTATATCGGAGTGATCCGCAATAAGCCCACGAGCCGTTATTGATTAGTTGAGCGTTGATAGAAGCTTTTCCGTTGTCGTCAAGGTAAATGGTAGTGTTTTTGGTTTTCACAATTGGTAGTGGGTTAATGCAGATATCGTAGTCATTGTCGAACCCATAGATAGAGGGTTTGGAAGCTACCACACGGATGCGATAATTCTTTCCTGAGAATATTCCGCTAGGGATGGTTGTATTTATGGACCCTGAAGCTGTAGATACAATGGAACTTAAATTAGTAGGGTTAGAGAAGTTGCCGGACGAATCGCTGAGTTGTGCAGTGAAGCGGTTGCCCCTTTGGTAGCTGCCAGAGGCATTGTAATTTATGCGTATGCGGGAGTTGGAGCAGAGTTTAGTTTCTTTTATTTTTGTTAGAATATAGTTTTCTAGGGGTGGTGTGTATTCTGAGAAGTCGCTGAAATATTCATAATATAGTCCGTAACCAGTACCTATATACCCTTTGTTATTAATAGTAAATCCAACTGCACCACCTCTTCCACCAGGGCCATTTGCGCGTCTAGTCCACTTATCAACAAAGGGATTGTATTCCCAGAAAGAATTGTCTGCATCTCCATCGATACTAATACCAGTTCCAACAAATCCTCTATTTCCGATACTAAATCCGACTGCACTGTACCTTGCCTTATCAGCAAAATCGGCTTTTCTACTCCATTTATCTTTATCTGGATTGTATTCCCAAAAATCTTTGAAATTTCCACCTAATCCAATATAACCTTTATTATTGATAGCAAATCCAATAGCCTGTGATCTAGCTGCCCCTAAGAAATCTGCTTTCCGATTCCAAATATTGGTTATGGAATTGTACTCCCAAAATTCCTTTTGATTCTGTGAATCACCAAAACCAGTTCCAACATAGCCTTTGCTTTTTATGCTAAATCCAACCGCTAGAGATTTGTTTAATCCTGGGAAATTAGCCTTTTGCATCCATTGATTTCCTATTCTATCGTACTCCCAAAAATCGTTGAAATTTCCACCTAATCCAATATATCCTTTATTATTAATATTAAATCCTACGGCACCAGTTCTACCTTTACCAATAAATTGTTTTTTCGGTGTCCATTTGTCTTTTGTAGGATTATATTCCCAAAATTCATTTGAAATTCCTGCACCAGGATCAATAATAAAACCCAACCCAACAAATCCTGCATCATTCAATCCAAAACCAGCCATTTGGTACCTACCTGAATACATCCAAAAACTTAGATTATCCCAGTAATTAAATTCAGTATCAACACTATAAAAATCATTAAGCAGTGTTGATGTGGAAGCATTATGCCCACCTATAATGTATCCCTTTTTACCAATACTTATGCCCACAGCACCAGATCTTTCATTAATATTAATATTATAAAAACTAATTGTTTTCCACTGGTCTGTAATAGTATTATACTCCCACATTTCAGTATTTGATTTATATCCTGCACAAACGTATAATTTATCACCGATTCTAAATCCAGTGGCATCGTAACTCTTTACAACAACACTTGGTGAAATATTTGCTTTTTGAAGCCACTTATTGGTTGAGGGATTGTATTCCCAAAAATCACTCGCATAGGTATTGGTATAGCCCAATCCAATATATCCCTTGGAAAAATTGCTGATTCCAATTCCTGAATGTCTTGCCAACCCTCCAACATCAGCCTTTCTCAACCATGAATTATTATTGGGATTATATTCCCAAAAATCTTTTGTGTCTCCATTTTTATCGGTGCCCGTACCAATGTAACCTCTATTGCCAATAGTAAATCCAACAGCTTCAAATCTTGCAGAGCCTCCGAAATCAGCTTTTTTTGTCCATTTATTGGTTTGTGGATTGTACTCCCAGAAATCTTTTGTCCCCTTGCGCTCATAAGGATCTGTACCTTCAGAAATTCCTGTTCCCACATATCCTTTACCATTAATACTAAAACCTACAGCTTCATATCTTTTACCTCCTCCAAAATCTGCAATTTGAGTCCAATTGCCATCATATTTCCAGAAATTGCTGAATTTATGACCACCATAATCATCTATTCCAGTTCCAGTGTATATGGTATCTCCAATTGTAAAAGCTACAGCTCCAAACCTTGCTAGTGGCGAAGTTATAGGAACTGATTTCTTCTGAACCCAACTGTCGGGTTGCTGTGCAAAAACTTTAAAAGATAAATTAGAAAACATGATGAACATGCCAATTTGAATGGCTTTAAGTAAACTGTTTTTCATAGGGAGGATTTTTAAATACTCTAGACAAAATCAATCTTCAAGATTATTCTATTAAATATTAGAATGCTATTTGACCACTTAAAGCTTAATTGTTACTTCTTGATTTTCAAGCTATCCAATTCTTTTATTGTAACTGTGGGTGGAATTATTCCTTTTTTTACTTTAGACAATACCAACTTGGCAACTTTGTCTGCATCATTTTTTTTGGAAAAACCTAATACACCAGGAACTCCGGGAATTTGAGCCTGATGAACTAGTATTTTATTTTTGATTAGTATATCATAACCCCAAGTTTTTTTGGGTGCCGTTATCAGTCGATATACGGAATCTTGGGCTAATTGTTCAAAGCTTTTTGGAGAAATTAACTTTGATTTTGGAGGGGTAATGGTTAAATAAAGAGAAAATGCTATTAAAGGATATAAAATCGATTTGAAATACATAAACCCAAATTTTAGAAGCGTTAATATATCTTCAAAAATATGGTATTAAAAAAAATAAAAATATGATTAAAGTTAGTGTTATTAGCAAATTGTCATCATAAACCTATAGTTCAAGCTAAAAAAATAAAGTTGTTATTTTTATAAAAAATTAATCAATTCCGAATATGCTTTTCACTTATATAATGTACTATCAAAAATTACAGGAGCACCATAACTCATATTGGGATGCAATGCCTGCCAAAATGTAACACCTGAAATGTGTTTCTTGTGCTTACGAAACAATTCAAAAACTTGTTTATAGCGATTTGATTGTTGCAATTTTAGTTGTTCCAAATTTTCACTTTGCTCAATTTTTAAAACATCACTCTCTTTCTCAGAAGGATAAATTGGTATGTCTAATTCAGTAATTTCAATAGTCATTCCAAGATTGGCATAAGCTAAAATTTCATTTTCGATATCTGCAATATTAGGCTTACTTAAACTCCAATGGGCTTGAATGCCAATTCCATGGATAGGAATTTTTCTAGATTGAAGATTTTTGATAAGGCGACAAATACGTTCTACTTTTTGAGGGTCGCCATCAAAATTATAATCATTGTAAAATAGAAGAGCATTTGGATCTGCTGCATGTGCATAAGTAAAAGCACTATCTATATAATCTTCACCAATTATTTTTTTCCAATCTGTTGACTTCAGGAATTCTCTGTTATTGTCGTAAATAGCTTCATTAACCACATCCCAAGCGTAAACTTTACCTTTATATCTTCCAACAACTTTGTTTATATGGTCTTTTAATCTTTCTAATAAAACCTTTCTGCTTACGGTTGGGCAAAGACAATCGCATGGGTTTTGTTCTAATCTTTTAAGCATTTCAGCCTTAGAAAGTTTCATTCCTAATGTATCTTTAAAAATCCATGGTGGATTATAGCTCCAAACCAAGGCATGTCCTCTAATTTTCATTTTATTTGCAATCGCGAAGTTTACTAAGGAATCGGCTTTTTCCCAGTAATAAAAATCTTCGTGAGGATGAATAAAACGAAACTTCATGGCAATTGCTGTGGATAGCAAAGAGAAATTCTTCTTTAAGAAAATCGTATCATTCCCAGACAACTCTTTTGTATCAACTGCAAATCCAATTGGAAAATAATCTGTATAATAATCTTTTAATCCTTTTGATGTGTCGATTGAAGCATTTTTGTTGGCTAAATTGATATCTTTTTTATAATTGCATCCACTTATGAGAAGAAATAGAGCAACAATTAAAAAAAATAAACTGTTCTTATAAATTTGATTGTTTGTTTGTTGCATACTATTTATATACTGATATTTTTTTACTGCTTTTAAATTTTTAAAAAATAGCAATATAACGCTATAGGGAATAATATGTATCATTAAATGATGTGCCCTTTAGAAAAAAACTAAATTGCTCTATCCAAATGCACATATCCACCATCAACATGAATCAATTGTCCGGTAGTGTGGCTAGATTTTTCAGACAACAAAAATGCCACCATATTTGCTATTTCTTCTTTTGTTGTAAACCTTTTTTCTAATGGGATATCAGAAACAATTGATTCTAGCTTTTCTTTAGGATTTTTGAAAGAATTAATCCATGTTTCATACAAAGGGGTAAAACATTCTGCAACAATTAAGGCATTTACCCTAATGTTATAAGGGAGTAATTCAACAGCCCATTCTCTAGTTAAAGCATTCCGTCCTCCATTTGCAGCTGCATAACCAGAAGTTCCACCCTGACCGGTTTCAGCAGTTTTGGAGCTGATGTTCACAATACTACCTTTCGATAGTTTCAAATAAGGAAGTGCATGTTTAGCCAATAAAAAATAATGCACTAAATTTTTTTGAATACTAGCCATGAAAGTATCATAGTTGCCATTTTCTAACCCTACGCCATCATTAACACCTGCATTGTTTACTAATCCATCAATTCTTCCAAATTTATCTACTACCTGATGTATTGCTGATGCACAAGCCTCGGGGTTGGTAAGTTCTGCCACAACCCCAAAAGCTTTAAAACCTTTCTGAATAATTTGTTCAACCAAAATATTATTGTCTTCCGCACTTCGTCCAATTATTACAGGAATGGCACCTTCTTCTGCCAATATAATAGTGATTCCTTCACCAATCCCTTTTGCTCCACCGGAAACAATAATCACTTTATCTGCCAACCCTAAATTCATATATTTACTTGTTTAGGTCAAAAATCAAATTCATCAATTGCCACTTCTCTCCAGGTTTTGAACCAGGTATTGCTTGTTGAAATTTCCACATCAAAGTTTCCCATTCTTGCACTTTAGGATTAGATGCATCTTCTGCAGCTTTAAGATCAAAGGAAAAATCTTCTGTAGCTTCAATAATCATAAACATGCGGTTAAAAACCCTGTAAATTTCAAGATTAATAATTCCTGAATTCAAAATACTCTCTTTAATTTCTGGCCACACTTCTTTATGATAAGATTCATACGCTTCTATAAGTGAAGCATCATCTATTAAATCTAAGGCTAAACAAAATTTCTGCATTTTAATGATTGTTTTGAACGGCTACGGTATTATTGTTGCTATTTTTTAATGCAAAAAGTCCAACTACTGCAAAACAAATCAAAGGAATAATATACCCCAACTGAATATTTCCACCAGTAGCATCGCTAATTTTACCCATCAATAAAGGGAAAAACGCTCCACCAACAATTGCCATCACTAAAAATGAAGAAACAATCTTTCCTTCTTCACCTAAACCTTCAATGCCTAAAGCAAAAATGGTGGGAAACATAATCGACATAAAGAAAGGAACAGCCATCATTGCATAAACAGCGATGTTTCCTTTTCCTGTGATGGCAACAAAAAGCAACAACATATTGATTACAGCATACAATCCCAATAAACGTGCTGGACGAATAAACTTCATTAAAAAGGTTCCTAAAAATCTACCCAACATAAATCCAACCATTGCGATAGAACCGAATAAAAATGCAGCATCTTTTTCAGGCATATTGTTCACATACTTTGCAAATCGAATAAAAAAGCTACCTACACCAACTTGTGCACCAACGTAAAAAAACTGTGCTGTAACAGCCCATTTAACTTGAGCATGACGAAATACATTAAAAGAAAAACGGGTTTGAGTGGTTTCGCTGTTTTCTTTTATTTCAGGCAATTTTATGAATGCAAACAAAACTAAAATGAATAAAACGATGGCAGCAATTACTAAATAAGGCACTTTAATCGTTCCTGCTTCGAAATTTAAGTAACTGTTGAGTTCTGTAACAGACATTTGTTTAAGTTCTTCTGGAGTGTGTTCGATGCCGCTGAGGATAAATTGTCCACCAATAATTGGAGCAATAAAAGCCCCTACTCCATTAAAAGACTGTGCAAAATTAAGACGCTGAGCTGCACCGGCAGGATCTCCAAGTTTTGTGATATAAGGATTGGCGATGGTTTCTAAGAAAGTTGCACCGCTTGCCATAATAAATAATGCCACCAAAAAAAAGTTGTAATTGCGTGTAGAAGCGGCAGGAATGAACAATAAAGTGCCTACACAATACAGAATCAATCCAATAAGAATACCTTTTTTATAACCTAATTTCTGCATGATTAAACCTGCAGGCAATGCTACACAGAAATATCCAAAATAAACCGAAGAATCAATCAATGCAGATTGTAAATCAGTAAGTTGACAGGCTTTTTTTAGGTGTGGAATCAAAATTGGATTGATGTTGTGTAGAAAAGCCCAAAGAAAAAACAAACTGGTAACCAAAATAAATGGAATAAGAAATGAATTTTTATTGTTCATATAGCTGCTTTTGTTGATTTGTAGATTTAATTTATTGTTTATTGAAATGTAAATGTATAAGTTGTATTCTTTTTTGTAGTTAAAGCATAACAATCGGGTTTGCCCGCTATCGCTTTCAAACTATTTTGCACTGGTTTAACCCCAACAAATTGTAAATTGGTTTTTCCTTCATTTGATGAATACAAAACAAGTTTTTCAAGTTTGCCGTTTTTCCAGGAAATGTCTGTCACAAAACCACCTCTTCCTTTTAATCCTTTAATGGTGCCCGATTTCCATGCATCTGGTAAAGCAGGTAAAATTTGTAACACCGATAAATGGCTTTGAATAAACAATTCTGCAATACCAGCAGTTGCTCCAAAATTTCCATCTATTTGAAATGGTGGATGAGTATCAAACAAATTCTTCATCGTAGAATTTTTCAGCAACTCTTGATACATTTTGTAGGCATGGTTACCATCTAATAATCTAGCCCAAAAGTTTATTTTCCAAGCTTTGCTCCATCCGGTTCCACCATCACCTCTTACTTCAAGGGTTTTGCGTGCAGCATTTGAAAAGTTGGTGTCAATTAATGGAGATATTTCTCTACCAGGATGTAGAGCAAATAAATGTGAAACATGGCGGTGTTGAGGATCTTCATCTTGATAATCTTCTTTCCACTCAACCAAATTTCCTGCTTTCCCAATTTTTAAAGGCGATAGTTTTGCTCGTTTTTCTTTTAGCAACGCACTAAAATCTTTATCAATTCCCAATTCACCACTGGCTTCTATCAAATTGGTAAACAAATCCCAAATAATTTCCATATCCATAGCAGATGCAATTGTAAAAACTGCTTTGCTTCCATTGGGAAGAATATATCCATTTTCTGGAGATGTAGAGGGTACAGTAACCAAAACGCCATCTTTTTCCACCAGCCAATCCAAACAAAACAAAGCGGCAGCTTTCATTAGCGGATAGGCTGTTTCTTGTAAATATTTTTTATCTCCACTAAACCTATAGTGCTCATACAAATGTTGAGACAACCAAGGACTTCCCATCGCCCAATTTGCCCATCTAGGATCGCCTGTTCCACTTCCAACGGGACTGGTATTTGCCCAAATATCGCTGTTGTGGTGCAAAACCCAACCGTTCATATTGTAATAATTCTTTGCAGTTGCGGTTCCGTTTTTTGCCAATATTTTAATAAACTCAATCAATGGAAAAGTCATTTCTGAAAGATTGGTAACTTCTGCTGGCCAATAGTTCATTTGTAGATTGATATTTGTAGTGTAATTGCTTCTCCATGGTGGTCTGATTTCTTTATTCCAAATGCCTTGTAAATTTGCGGGAATACCGCCTGGACGAGAACAAGATATCAACAAATACCTTCCAAACTGAAAATACAACTCTTCTAGACCTATGTCGGCAGTTCCGTTTTTGTAATCGGCCAACCGTTTATCAGTAGGAACAGAATCTCTGTTTTGCTTTTCAATTTGCAAAGAAACGCGGTTAAAGAAATGCTGGTAATCAGCAATATGATTGGTTTTACAAATTAAATATGACTTTTTTATTACTTGCTGCATTGCATCAGCAGCAATTTTTTCTTCGTTTTTGCCGTCTCTGTCTGGAAACTTATCGTAGCCATTAAAACTTGTTGCAGCAGTAATATAAACAGTTACATCCGATGCATTTTTCACCAATAATGAGCTGTCGGTATGAAGCAATTCGCCATCTTTATTAACAATTTTTACCCTAAATTGAAAACGCATTCCGTTTTTATGCTCTGCATCTTCAAAATCAAGAGGTTTTGGATTACGATTTTCATCGTTATAAATTCTAGCTTTCCCTTTTAATACCAATTCATTTGCGGAATTAACCGATTTTATATATTTTAAAGGATGATTTACATCTATAGAAAAGTTTAAAGCACCTTTTTTATCGGACGTTAAGTGCATTACAATTGCTTTGTCTGGAGCAGAAGCAAATATTTCTCGATTAAATTGAACCCCCCCTGCATTAAAAATTGTATTTGCAATAGCTGTAGAAATGTTCAAGCTGCGCGTATAATCTTTTACTTCGCCAAAAAATTGTTGCTTAAGGATGATATCGCCTAAAGGCTGGTACATTTGTACTTCAGGACCTTGCATTTTACGGAGCAATTTTCCAGCCAACTTTAAACTATCGTTAAACATTGCTTCACGTAAGGGCTGCAAAAAATTAACCGCTTCTGGATTTGGATTTAAGCTCTGCGGTCCGCCAGTCCATAAGGTTTGCTCATTGAGCTGTATTAATTCTTCAGTGGTTCTTCCATAAATCATTGCACCCAAAACGCCATTTCCAATGGGTGTTGCTTCATTCCAATTTGCGGCAGGTTGTCGATACCATGCTTTGAGATTGGTCTGTGCTTGTGTAAATACACTCAAAGCTAGAAATAGTACTAAAAGGTTGTTTCTTAACATGGCAATTTTTAAATTATCAATCTTAAATAAATATTCAAAAGTCAACTTAACATTTAGTCCCGAATTATTTGGCTTTTATCCTCCTCAATTTCAATCTTCACATATTTAAAGTAGTTGGCATTTGAAAAACTACTCTCATTTATTCACCAACACCAAACTCTTTAAACCATTTACAATTAACAATTAACCATTATAAATCATGTATTTAGAGTAATAAATCCTCCATCAACAGCATAATCACTGCCTGTTAGGAAACTGGCTTCATCGCTACACAAATAGGCAATCAATCCAGCTACTTCGTCTGGTTGTCCCATTCTACCAATTGGTTGTGTTTTAGACAATTTATCAAACATTTCTGCTTCATTTCCTGCATAATTTTTAGCCAAAAATCCATCTACAAAAGGCGTATGAATTCTAGCAGGAGAAACACTGTTACAACGTATATTATCTTTCAAATAATCTTTAGCCACACTTAATGTCATTGAATAAACGGCTCCTTTGCTCATGCTATATGCAAATCTATCTTGCAATCCAACTTTTGCAGCAACTGAACTAATGGTAATAATTGATCCGCCACCATTGGATTTCATGATTGGAATTGCAGCATGGATGCAATTGTAAGTGCCTTTAACGTTTACATTAAAAACCCTGTCAAAATCTGCTTCCAAGGTATTTTCAGCATTTCCGATATTGGAAATTCCCGCACAAGTTATTAATGCATCTATAACCGTAATCTGTCCAAAACAATCTATTACTTCTTGTTGATGGGCAACATTTAAAATCAACGCAGATGCAATTCCACCATTTTCTGTAATTTCTTGCACCGTTTTTGCTGCATTTTGTGCGTCAAGATCTGCTACAACAATTGAGGCACCTTGCTTTGCCAAAATTAATGCTACTGATTTACCAATTCCGCTTCCTGCTCCGGTTACTACAATATTTTTATTTATTAATTTGAACATATTCTATAATTAAATTGCATTAGAATTATAATGATACGCCTCTTTTCCAAGGTATAAAATCGTCTTGATTAAGTTGAACAGCTTTAGGAATAACAATTCCGCTTGCAGCATTTATACAATATTCAAGAATTTCAACACCCATTTCTTCAATTGTTTTATTGCCTTCAATGATTTCGCCGGTATTGATATCGATGATATCTTTCATATTGATGGCTAATTTGGTATTTGTTGCCACTTTTATTACAGGGCAAACAGGATTTCCCGTTGGTGTACCTAAACCTGTTGTAAACAAGATTAGTGTAGCACCACTTGCTGCTTTTCCAGTAGTAGCTTCAACATCATTTCCGGGAGTACAAACCAAGCTCAAGCCAGCTTTTGTGGCGGGTTCGGTATAATCCAACACATCAACAACAGGCGATGTACCGCCTTTTTTGCATGCTCCAGCGCTTTTGATGGCATCTGTTATCAATCCATCTTTAATATTACCTGGTGAAGGATTCATTTGAAATCCACTTCCAACGGCATGTGCTTGAGCATTGTATGTTTCCATTAAATCAATAAACTTCTTTGCAGTTTTTTCATTCACACTTCGATCAATAAGTTCTTGCTCAGCTCCGCAGAGTTCTGGAAATTCGGCCAACAATACCTTTCCACCCAAGGCTACTAATAAATCTGCGGTATAGCCAACAGCTGGATTGGCAGAAATTCCACTAAACCCATCACTTCCACCACATTTTACGCCTATGCACAATTTACTCAGAGGCGCGGGTTGACGCTCTTGTTTGTTTGCAATGATTAATTGTTCAAAAGTTTGGGCTATGGCATCTTTCACAAGCTGTTCTTCGCTCAAGCTTTGTTGTTGTTCAAAAACCAAAACTGGCTTATCAAATTCTGGATTTCGTTCTTTGATATCTTTTAACAGTTGTTCGGTTTGTAAGTGTTGGCAACCTAAGCTTAAGATTGTTATACCCGCCACGTTGGGATGATCGGAATAAGATGCCAATAGCTTACTCAGTGTGTCTGCGTCTTGTCTGGTTCCGCCACAACCACCAGTATGGTTAAGGAATTTAATACCATCAATATTTTTAAACAACCTTTTCGGAGAACTTATTATTGGAGAGGCTAAATCTTCGATTGAAATTTCTTTACCACTTTCATAAGCTGCTGCAAGTTGCTCAGTAAATCTTTTGTATTTATCTGTAACCGCATAACCCAAAGTGTGGTGTAGGGCTTCTTTTATTACATCGAGATTTCTGTTTTCACAGAATACGGTAGGGATAAACAACCAATAATTAGCAGTTCCTACCCTTCCGTCTTTTCGATGGTAACCATTAAAAGTTCGGTTTTTAAATTTTGAAACATTTGGTGCTGACCAATTTTGAGGAACTGCTCTATAGAAATAGGGTTCAGCAGCATGTCGGGTATTTTCTACTGTCATTCTTTGTCCTACCACTACTCTATCTAAAACTATTTTCCCAACTGTTACTCCATACATTTTAATTTCTTCTCCTACTAGCATATCATTCATAAAAAATTTATGCTTTGCAGGAATAAGTTCTTGAATTTCATAATTTACTCCTTCAAATTCTACCCATTCGCCTCTTTCAAGATCTGAAAGGGCTACCAACACATTATCTTCAGGATGAATTTTTAAAATCTTAATCTTCATTCGATTGATGTATTATCCTTGATAATTAAAACTTGTAGAGCAACCGGACCATGTGCTCCTATCACCAAACTTTGTTCAATATCCGCAGTTTTTGATGGGCCAGCAATAAAAACACCATAACCATCTTCAGAAATATTTATTACATCATAAGCTTCATGTAAATTGTTAACGATATTCTTTTCTTCTATAACAATTACGAGTTGTTGACAAGAAAAAGGCAACATTCTATCTACCATATTTTTCTCTGTAACCCAAATTGCTCCATTTTCAGCAACAGCAGTGCCCCCTTTTATTATTGCCACATCCACTTCATAAAGATTGGCTTTTGAATATTCAGATTCCATAGGATGAAATCCGTTTATAACTATTTTATTGGGGGAAATGAATTCGGCAATCTTTTCTTCCAAGGCTTGTATGCTATCTTTAATGGAAACCACTCCTCCAATGCTGTTAAGCACTTCAATAAACTGTTTGCGTTTATCGGCAAAAGTTAACCCATTGATTTTAATCTCTAATGTTGGGTCTGATTCTGGCTTGACTGCTCTAATGGCTGCTATAATTTTATCTTTTGCCGTCATCAGCTTTTATTGTTTTTTATATACCAATCTCTAAAACTTTGTTCTGGTGCTTTAGGCATATCTCTTTGTTTAAACCAAGGATTCCAGATTTTATTATTGACTAAAAAAGGGATATTTCGCATTACCCATCGACCAACTTTCCCAGAAAGATTATATAAAAAAGGTGAGCCCAAAACATTAGCCATTCCTTTCATTGCTAAGGTTTTCGCTGGCGGAGTATAACCTTCTTTTGTTAAAAGCTGTCGCCATTTCCAAAGTTGGTTGTGGATATCGATTTTAACCGGACAAACATTACTACAGCTTCCACAAAGTGTTGATGCAAAAGGAAGATCAGCGTGTTGTTTTTTATCTAAGTTGGGAGATAAAATGGAGCCAATTGGACCAGCAACGGTTGTATGATAACTGTGGCCGCCAGATTTTCTATAAATTGGGCATGTATTGAAACAGGCAGCACATCGAATACATTTGAGGGAGCTTTTAAAATCGGGTTCTGCCAATTGTTGGGTTCTTTTGTTGTTCACTATAACCACGTGCATTTCTTTACCATGTTGTGGCCTGTTGAAGTGGCTATTGTAAGTGGTAACGGGTTGTCCCGTTGCACTTCTTGCCAACAATCTAAGAAAAACAGAAAGATGCTTTGCCTTTGGAATAATTTTCTCAATACCCATACTGGCAATATGGATGCGAGCAGAATGAACACCCAAGTCTGCATTACCTTCATTGGTACAAACTACAATACTTCCTGTTTCAGCAACTGCAAAATTCACACCTGTTAAAGCAACTTCAGAGGTAAAAAAATGGTTTCGGAGGTGAACTCTTGCAGCTCTTGTAAGATAAAGAGGATCATTATTGCCTTTTTCAGTGTGTAAAAACTCATGAAAAGTTGCACTAACGTCTTCTTTTTTAAGATGAATAGCCGGTAATACTATATGACTTGGGGTTTCATTTCTAAATTGTACAATTCTTTCTCCGAGGTCTGTATCTACAACTTCAACACCATTGTGTTGTAAAAATTCATTCAATTTACATTCTTCGGTGAGCATTGATTTGCTTTTCACCATTTTAGTGATGCCCGATTGATGAATGATATCGTAAACAATTTGATTGTGTTCATTCGCATCAAAAGCCCAATGTACAATTATGCCGTTGGCTTTTGCTTTTTCTTCAAACTCGAGGAGATAGGTGTCTAAGTGATTTAATGTATAATCTTTAATGTCTGATGCCGCTTGTCTGAGTGCTTCCCATTCGGGAATATTATGGGCAGCTTTATCCCGTTTAGCCCTAACAAACCAAAGGGTTTCATCGTGCCAATTGGTTCTGGCATCATCTGCAATAAATTTTGCAGCATTATCTGAGTGTTGTTGTTGCATCATTTAATAGAAGTATTTAAAATTTCAGCAATATGTAACACTTTTATTGGATAATTATTTCGTTGGATAAGCCCTTCAAGGTGCATCAAACAACTCATATCATTTCCAGTGATGAATTCAACATCTAGTTCAAGAAACTGTTTCAATCGATCTTGACCCATTTTAACGGATAATGCTTCTTCTGTAACGCAAAAACTGCCACCAAATCCGCAACAATCATCCACCCGTTGAGGATAAATCAACTCAATACCTTTTACAAAACGCAACAGTTGTTCTGGTTTTGAAAAACGTGGACCATTAATTTCACTTGCAGAAGAAAGATGTAATCCACGTTGACCATGGCAACTGGTTAAATATCCAACCCGATGAGGAAAACTAGCATTGATGTAAGAAACTTTTAGTACATCAGTAATGAATTCTGAAAGTTCCATTACATGTGTTCTGATGTTTTCAATCTTGGATTCATCTTTCCCGGTTAAATGCTCTTTAATGTGAAGAGTGCAACTACCAGATGGACAAACGATAAAAGAATTGCCAGAAAAATTATCAACAAAGTTTTTATTGCAAGATTCAGTAAAATGATTGTAACCAGAATTGGCCATCGGTTGACCACAGCAGGTTTGCTGTAAAGGAAAATCAACTTCACAACCTAAAGATTGCAACAATTGTAAAGATGCAATCGCAACTTTAGGATAAAATTGGTCTACATAGCAAGGAATAAATAATTCAACTTTCATAAACTAATATCAAGAAACTTTATATAAGTCTCTATTTGTAAATATAAGTTGTCTAA
This sequence comes from Sphingobacterium thalpophilum, assembly GCA_945871875.1. Lineage (GTDB taxonomy): Bacteria > Bacteroidota > Bacteroidia > Chitinophagales > Chitinophagaceae > Pollutibacter. The sequence goes on along the minus strand of CAMBYC010000002.1, from coordinate 39,416 downwards.
AGCTATTTGGTTGAAAAAAAATTAACCAATTATTGTATTAAATTACCATAATTATCAAATTTTAATACAACTATTGGTTTATTTTATATCAAAATTTTTATATGAAGCCGCAATTGTTAAAAATAGCATTAAAACCTTTACAATCTTTCAGTGTTAGGAACGATAGTGTTCCCTATTTTTTTAATGCTTTGCATTTTCATCCAGAAATAGAATTGGTATATATTGAAGAAGGCAGTGGAACACAGTTTGTAGGAAACCATTTGCAGCATTTTAAAGCTGGAGATATGGTTTTAACAGGTTCTAATTTACCTCATTTATGGAAATGTGATGATGAATATTTTTTTCCACAATCTACATTATTGGCAAAAGCAACTGTAATTCATTTTTTGCCAGAAGCTTTTGGAACAGAATTTTTTCAAATGCCTGAGAATAAATCTATCAAGTATTTGTTTCAAATTGCAAAATTGGGATTAAATATAGAAGGGGAAACAAAATCAACAATCGTAAATTATATGCGAGAGTTACTATTTTTAAAAGGAACTACAAGCATCATAAAACTTTTGCAAATACTTGAAGTTTTGGCAAAATCCGATGAATGTATTGTTTTAAATAGCAAAGACAATATTATTAACCAAACTGAAAAAGAATCAGAAAGGATGAATGCTATTTTACAATATCTTTTTGAAAATTTCTCAAAACCAATTGATTTAGAAACCATTGCACAAGTTTCGCGATTAAGTCCAAATGCATTTTGCAGGTATTTTAAACAAAGAACCAATAAAACCTTTGGATCATTTTTATCTGAGTTGCGAATCAACCATGCATGTAAGTTAATAATTGAAACAGATAAAGCAATCGGCACTATTTGTTATGATAGTGGATTCAATAATTTTTCAAATTTCAACAGATATTTTAAGGAGCTAAAGGGAGTAACGCCATTAGAATATCGCAAAAGGATAATACAGTTTTAAGATATGAATAATAATTTCAGGCAAAAAAGTTTTAAAACAGAAATATTTGGTTACAATATTTTTTTATTGACAAATTGGGTTAATTTAAAAATCAATGCAAGCCGTTGGTAATATTTAATCAAACTCAATTGTTATTTAATTTAATTTTACAAAGATGGAAGTAAATGAAGCACTTGTAGATCGCTTGGCTATGCTTAGTCGTTTACATTTTAATGAATCAGAGAAAAAAGACATTCAGAACGATTTACAAAGGATGATCAGTTTTGTTGATAAATTAAACGAATTAGATACTACTGGAGTAGCACCTCAAATTCAAATGAGCAGTGAAGTCAATGCACTTCGTAAGGATGAATTGAAAGGAACTGTTTCAACAGAAGCCGCTTTCAAAAATGCTCCAGCCCCTTTTAATAACTTTTTTACTGTTCCGAAAGTAATCAAAAAATAAAAATCAGCCACATGAGTGCAGTTATAGAACTGAATGAGATTAGGAAAAGCTATTTTATGAGCAAACAAGAGCTTGAAGTATTAAAAGGTCTTAATTTGATCATTGAGAGAAACGAGTATGTAGCCTTAATGGGCCCATCTGGCTCTGGAAAAAGTACGTTGATGAATATTTTGGGTTGTTTAGACTCTCCTACTTCGGGCAAATATATCTTGAACGGAAATGATGTAAGCATTATGGAAGATGATCAATTGGCAGATATCCGCAATAAAGAAATTGGTTTTGTATTTCAGCAGTTTAACTTGTTGCCTAGATTAACTGCATTAGAAAATGTTGCTTTGCCATTGGTTTATGCCGGTATTTCAAAAAAACTCAGAACAGAAATTGCGATGGAAGTGATCAAGAAGGTGGATTTAGAATCACGCAGTCACCATAAGCCAAATGAATTATCGGGGGGACAATGCCAGAGGGTAGCCATTGCACGTGCTTTGGTTAACAATCCATCAATTATTTTGGCAGATGAACCAACCGGAAACTTAGATTCTAAAACATCACATGAGATTATGAATATTTTTGGGAAAATACATCAAGATGGCAATACAGTAATTTTGGTTACCCATGAAGAGGATATTTCTAATTTTGCAAAAAGGATAATTCGTTTGCGAGACGGGGTGGTGGAATCTGATAGAATGAAAGAACAATTATCCGTAGTATAATTATCTACTAATTTTTATTATAATTTTTTGAACAAAATATGTAGTTTATTCATTGTAATGTTCTAAATATTGAACATTATGTCGATGAAAATTTACACAAAAACTGGAGACAAGGGTACTACTTCATTAATTGGGGGTACCAAAGTCCCTAAATCACATTTTAGAATTGAAGCTTATGGCACAGTAGATGAGCTTAATTCTTATATTGGTTTGTGTAGAGATTTGATAGACAATGTTGATGTACAATCTATTTTGGCAGAAATGCAAGATAGACTATTCACAATTGGAGCTTCATTGGCTTGTGATCCAGAGAAAGAATCGTCGTTAAAAATACCAGATTTATTACTAAGAGATATACAGTTGTTAGAATCGCAAATTGATTTAATAGATGCTGTAGTTCCACCAATGAAAAGTTTTATAATACCAGGTGGACATCCAAGTATCTCTCATTTACATATAGCACGTTGTATTTGCAGAAGAGCAGAACGCTGTTGTGTTAGACTAGAAATAGAAGGAGATCAAGTTGATCCTTTGGTACTTCAATACCTAAATAGGTCGAGTGATTATTTATTTATGTTGGCGAGATACATGCACTTTTCGTTGAACATCACTGAAATTCCTTGGAAAGCAAGAAATTAATTATTAAGTAGGAATTAAGATTCAGGAATTAAGGATTTTAATCAATATAATTTATAAACTTCCTTAATTCCTGATTCCTGATTCTTAATTCACAATTAATTTATAAACTTCCTTAATTCCTGATTCCTAATTCTTAATTATTAATTATTTTTCCGTCTTTCATCACCACTACTTTATCACTCAATGCAGCCAACTCTTCGTTGTGGGTAACGATCAGAAAAGTCTGTTTAAATTCATCTCGTAATGAAATAAACAGTTGGTGTAAATCTCGGGCATTAGCTGAATCTAAGTTACCAGTAGGTTCGTCTGCAAAAACAATACTAGGTTGGTTGATAAGAGCTCTAGCTACAGCAACCCGCTGTTGTTCACCACCAGATAAAGCACCGGGCTTATTGTCCATTCTGTTTTGTAGACCCAATTGATGCAGTAACATTTTAGCACGAGTTTCGATATCTTTTTTCTTTTTCTTGGCAATCCACCCTGGTATACAAACATTTTCTAACGCTGAAAATTCTGGTAAAAGATGATGAAATTGGAAAACAAAGCCAATATGATGGTTCCGGAATCTTGCCAGTTGGTTTCCTTTTAACTTACTGATAGATGTATTATCAATTATAATTTCACCAGCATCCGGATTATCAAGTGTACCAAGAATATGCAATAAAGTGCTTTTACCAGCACCAGAGGAACCAACTATGCTTGTAATTGCACCATCTGCAACTTCTATATCAACACCTTTAAGCACTTCTAAAGCTCCGTAAGCTTTTTTAATTCCCTTTGCAACAAGCATATTTTGTTGTATTTAATGGTTTTAGCAAAATTGCACTAAAAATTGTGAATAAACTTAAAACTTATGGGGATAAATGGATTTGATTATTCCGAAACAAAAATTACTTTTGCGAAAATTAAAGAATACATGTTTTGGACTCTTGAATTAGCTTCCTACTTGGAAGATGCACCATGGCCTGCTACCAAAGACGAATTGATTGATTACGCCATTCGTAGTGGAGCTCCTATTGAAGTAGTAGAAAATCTACAAGAAATTGAAGACGAAGGAGAAATTTTTGAAGGCATTGAGGATATATGGCCTGATTATCCTAGCCAAGATGATTTCTTCTTTAATGAAGATGAATACTAAAAATACAAAAAGATTAGCGTCTAATTGATTTCTGATCTTTTCATTTTTACTTTCTGAATCTACAATGTAATACTAAAAGATTAGGATTCAACTTGTTAATTCATTTACAAGTTGAATCCTAGTTTTGTATTGTTTATTTTTCCATTTGCTCTATAACAGCTTGTGTTACTCCTGTAAAAGAGAATCCACCATCATGGAATAAATTCTGCATGGTAACCATCTTTGTGAGGTCTGAGAACATTGATACACAGTAGTCTGCACAAGATTCACCACTTGCATTTCCTAGTGGGCTCATTTTTTCTGCGTAATTCACAAATCCATCAAATCCCTTTACACCCGAACCAGCTGTTGTGCGTGTGGGAGATTGTGAAATACTGTTGATTCTAACCTTCTTTTTTACACCGTAATGGTATCCAAAACTACGGGTTACACTTTCTAACAATGCCTTAGCATCAGCCATTTCATTATAATCTGGAAAAACACGTTGTGCAGCAATATAAGTTAAAGCAACCACACTTCCCCATTCATTGATGGCATCCATATCCCAAGCAGTTTTCAAAACCCTATGCAAAGACATAGCAGAAATATCTAATGTCTTTTGGTTAAACCCATAATCCATTTCTGTATAATGCTTTCCCTTTCTAACGTTTAAACTCATGCCTATGGAATGTAAAATAAAATCTACCCCGCCACCAAAATGTTGCATTGCATCGGTAAATAATTTTTTAAGATCATCCATATTGGTTACATCTGCAGGAAATACAGGTGCATTAATTTGAGTAGAAAGTGCATTGATTTGTCCCATTCTTAATGCAATAGGTGCATTAGTAAGCACCAATTCAGCACCTTGCTCATGGCAGGCTATAGCTGTTTTCCAAGCTATAGACTTTTCGTCTAATGCCCCAAATATGATGCCCTTTTTACCTTTCAACAATTGATTCATAATATGTAAAAATTCAAAATTTAAAAAGTCAAATTTACTAATTTCAAGTTAAATAAGTTCATTAATGGAATTTTTGGTTTCCACTAATGCACCAATGTATTCTGCCACTAATGCACGAATATTTTTTAAAAACTAAATTCTAACAACTAACTACTAAAAACTTACTACTACTTATTACTTACTACTTACTACTTTTCCATCATTTCCTTAGCATTTTGTAATGCTGTAACCGATAGTTTATCGCCGCTTAACATTTTAGCAATGGTCTCAACCCTTTCTTCAATTGTAAGTTTCCGCAAATGGGTTCTGATTCCACTTTCAACTTCTTTTTTGTAAACATAGTAATGGGCATCGGCTTTCGCAGCAATTTGTGGTTGATGGGTAATTGAAATAACTTGGTGCGTATTTCCTAAATCTTTCATAAGCATGCCAACTTGTCGGGCAGTTTCTCCACTAATACCCGTATCTATTTCATCAAAAATTAAAACTGGCATATCCAAAGAACCTGCAACTAAGGTTTTTATACACAACAATAATCTAGAAAACTCTCCCCCACTTCCTACTTTCCTTAATGGCTCAAATTTTCCACTTTTATTGCCATCAAATAAAAAGTCAACATCATCGATTCCATTTGAACCCAACTGAGTTGACTCTATTTTAATTTTTAATCGCGCATTGGGCATTCCAACTTTTTCTAATAACTCAAGCATCTTTGTTTCAGTAGATTCAACTACGGATAATCTTCCTGTAGACAATTGTTTTGCGGATTCCACAGCTTGTATGTACAAATTTTTGGTTTCTGCTTCTGCCTTTACAATTTCCTCTTCCATGTCGGTTACCTTACTAATCTTTTGATTCAACAATTCTTGCACTTTTGCTAGCTCTATTGAATCTTTAACCCCATGCTTCTTTAACAACTTATATCCAACTGAAACCTTCTCTGCTAATTCTTGTTGACGCTTATCGTCTGTAATTAATTTCGACATCAACATTTCTCCATCTGTAGAAACATCTTGCAATTCTATGTAAACAGATCGAATTCTTGATGCTATTGGTTCTGCCGCAGGATAGTACCTTATGATGGTTTCAATATTTTGTGCAATAGACTTCAGTTGTTGACAAATAGGCTGCTCAGCACCTGTTAAGAGCTCTGTAGCTCCAAACAAAACCGTTTTTACTTGCTCTGCGTGGGTTAGTAAGTCTAATTCGGTTTCCCACTCTTCCAAATCGCCTGCTTTGATAGATGCATCTGCCAATTCATTGTATAAAAACTGGTGGTAATCAAACTCCTTTACAGCTTCTTCTTTTTGTTTGATTAAAATTTCTGATTGTTTTTTTGCAGCTTGATAACGTGTAAAAAGACTAGTATATGCAAATTTTTGGCTCAACTGGCTCGATATAGCATCCAACAAATTCAACTGGAATTGATTTTGCCCAAGCTCGATGGTATCAAACTGTTGGTGCAAATCAACCAATAGCGAAGCAAGCTTTTGCAATTGAGCAACACTCACAGGAGAATCGTTTATGAAAGCACGAGATTTACCACTACTTAAAATCTCTCTACGCATGGTAAGTTCCACTTCTGTATCCAATTCATTTTCCTCTAAAAACTGTCGAATGCCGATTTTTTCATCAACATCAAAATAACCTTCTACAATACATTTTTTGTCTTTATCTGGCAAAACGGATGAATCAGCCCGATTTCCCAAGATAAGCCCCAATGCACCGATAAGAATACTTTTACCGGCACCGGTTTCTCCGGTAATGATATTTAATCCATTTGAAAATTCAACCTCAATATGGCTGATGATAGCATAATTCGAAATAAGTAAACGACGCAACATGAAGTAAAGTTAAGCTTTACAAAACTATCAATAATGAGTGGTTCCCAAATAAAAAAAGGTGCTTTCGCACCTTAAATATGTTGTTTTGAACAAATTTATTTCGTTATTTGCTCAACCAATGCAGGATCTACAATTTCCTCATCCACTAAAATTCTACCACAGTTTTCACAAACAATAATTTTCTTGCGTTGGCGAATTTCACTTTGACGTTGAGGAGGAATTGCATTGAAACAACCTCCACATGCATCACGAACAATTGGTACAACTGATAAACCGTTTCGGTAATTTTTACGGATACGCTCATAAGAAGCCAACAAACGTGGATCAACTTTTGACTTCGCCTTGTCTGATTCTTTACGATATTGAGTTTCTTCCTTTATGGTTTCAGAAATAATTTTATCCAATTCACTTTTTTTGTGCTTCAGATTTACTTCTTTGGTTGCAATGTTCTTTTTTGCAATTTCTAAAACACGAACTTTGTCGCCCATTTCTTCATTTGCATCTTTGATATGCTTTTCAGCTAATTTCAACTCTAAAGATTGCATCTCAATTTCTTTGTTGATGGCTTCAAACTCACGATTGTTCTTAACATTTTCAGATTGCTTTTCGTATTTTTTTACTAAAGCATCAGATTCGATCATTATCAACTTCTTTTCGTTGATAAATTCGGTAATCCCGTTAATTTCTTCTTCAATTCTTCTTTCGCGAGCGTGCAATCCCTGGATTTCATCTTCTAAATCGCTCACTTCAATGGGCAATTCGCCTTTCAAAATCTGGATTTCGTCTAACTTAGTTTCCACTTTTTGCAAATCTAAAAGAGATTTGAGCTTTTCTTCTACTGAATATTCTTTGTTTGACATACTTTGCTATATGAAATAATTTAATGGATTGGTTCTGGTAACCGCTTTAAGGACTGCAAAATTAGTATATTTTTTTTGCAAGATATCAAAAAGTAGATTTATAGTAAATTGTTCACTTTCAAAATGTCCAATATCTGCAATTACTATCTGATTATTTGCATCAAAAAATTCGTGGTATTTGATATCTGAACTTACAAAAATATCTGCTCCAGCTGCTCTGGCTCTGTTTATCAAGAAACTGCCTGCACCACCACAAAGTGCAACTTTTTTAATGGGCTTATTTAAAAAAGATGTGTGTTTGATAACTTTTAGACAAAATTTATCTTTCAAAATTTGTAAAAAATCTTTTTCTGCAACAGGTTCTGGTAATTCTCCAATTAATCCTGCTCCTATTTTTAGATCTATATTGCCAAGCGATACCAAATCATAAGCTACTTCCTCATAAGGATGATGCTTAATTAAAGCAGCAATAATTTTATTTTCCAAATGTTGAGGATAAATTACTTCAAGCTTAGTTTCTTGCTCATGGTGCCTTGCACCAACATTTCCTATAAATGGTTTGGCATTGGCTCCTGGCTTAAAACCACCAATACCTTCTACCATAAATCCAACTTCACTGTAATCTCCAATATTTCCTGCTCCCGCCTCAAAAAGTGCATCACTAATTTTTTTTACATGAGCAGTTGGCATAAAGGTGTACATCTTTTTCAATATGCCTGCTTTAGGCTCCAAAACCCTAGTTTTTTCTAAACCAAGAATTTCAGCAATCTTACTATTCACCCCAGGCAAAACATTATCCAATGAAGTATGAATCGCAAAAATGGCAATATCATTTTTTATGGCGGCAACAATTGATTTTCCTACATAGTCATTTGGACTAATCTTTTTTAATGCTTTATAAATTATGGGATGGTGCGTTACTACAAGATTACAGCCTTTTGATTTTGCTTCGGCAATAACTTCATCAGTGCAATCTAATGTTATCAACAAACCACTACATTCCCAATTGGAATCACCTGAAATCAAACCACAATTGTCGTATGATTCTTGAAATTCTGGGGGTGCCAAATGCTCTAAAAAGTTAATTATTTCCTTTATTATCATTCTTTCTGTTAAATTAATAAAAAATGAAATTACTTTTAATATTTTGATATGCGATTACTAATTATAACAGCTTTACTTATTGGACTATATCCTATACCAGCAAAATCACAGCCACAGGTAGAAGATTGGGAGAATTATTTCACTTCTGCAGGCGGATACCCTGTTTCTATAAATGTTGACCTTGGATTACAGGCTGTTGCACCCATAAAAGAACGTCCTTATTTGATAGTTTTAAGAACAAGCTTTCCTGTGCATCAAAAAACAGGTTTTCCAGATTTATATCAAGTTGCAACGCTTGATTCTATTGAAAATTCTCTTGTTTCAGCTTTATTATTGTCTAATGGTAGCATTTTTGCAGGAAGATTTACCCAAAGAGGTTTAAGAGAATATTACTTTTACTGCTTAGACACCACACAATATTCATCAATTTTGCACAAAACCATGGTTAATTACCCCAGTTTCCCTTGGTTGGCTAAAGCAAAACTAGACAAAACTTGGAGCAACTATTTTGATGTACTTTTCCCTAATCCTGATGATTTAGATAAAATAGAAAACAGACGAACAATTGTGGAATTGCAAAAAAAAGGCGACAAACTGATAGAGCCAAGAGAAATTATACATACACTATTTTTTACTACATCAGTCAACAGAATAAATTTCTTAAAAGAAATCACCATTCCAGGTTGTATTATATCTGAACAACCAGACAAGCCAGAAGGCACAAATGCCTTTCCATACAAACTAGTTCTTAGCAAGATAGAAAAACCTAGTTTAGAAAAAATTCAACCTATTACCACTGAAATGCGAAAATCAGCACAAAAAAATTCGGGCATATACAAAGGATGGAAAACTTATGTTGTAAAATAGTTATACAATACAGTAAAAAATCAATAAATAAAAGCATATTATTGAACTTAAACATAAAAAAAGAATATTAACGTTAATAAGCAATCGGCTTTTACTTAGATAATCTTAAATTTGTGGAGTTTATGAAAAAGAATAAATCAACTTTTTGCACGCTGACAATTGCATTAGCTCTAATCCTTTGTTTAAGCTGTTCAAAATCAACAATTCAAACAAATATAATTATAGATGCGATAACCAATGGAAGGTGGATTGTTGAACAATTTAAAGAAAATGATCAAGATTATACTGCACAATTTGCATCTTATGAATTCCAATTCGAAAATGCAGGAACCGTTACTGCATATAAAGCAAACATAGCAACCTCAGGAACTTGGATTGCAGATATACCCACCAGAACAATTTTTGCAAAATTTCCATTGACTAATGATACTTTGAAAAGATTGAACGACACTTGGAAAGTTTACAACAATACACTTACAATAGTAGAAGCAAACCCTACGAACACAGGCAGATCCGCTTACTTGAAACTAATTAAAAAATAATAAAAATAATTTCATTGAAATACCTATTTATTTTTTTTGGGTTATTTATTATAACGTCTGAAATAAATGCTCAAGCACCTATTGCTGCATTTAGTGCAACTCCCTCTGAGGGATGTGCCCCATTGTTTGTAAGATTTACCCAACAAAGCAAAAACAATCCTACTAATTATTACTGGGATTTGGGCAATGGATTAACATCAACTATTGCAGAACCAAGTACTACTTATCCTATTCCTGGTGTTTATACCGTAAAATTGATTGCTAAAAATAGTATAGGTACTGATTCATTAATAAAAACAAATTATATTGTTGTAAACCCTTCGCCAGTTGTAAAATTCACAACAAATGATACGGTAGGTTGTTTTCCACTTTCCAGCCGATTTACTGATTTATCTTATATTAGTTCAGGCACCATCAGCAAATGGAGCTGGGATTTTGGAGACGGAATCCTAAGTTCACAACAAAATCCAACACATGTATACCGCCTTGATAATGTATTTAATGTAACGTTAAGTGTGACTTCACAAAAAGGTTGTGTTGGTGTTTTATCTCAAAAAGCAATTATAGATGTAACACCTGGAGTTGTTGCAGACTTTACAAATACATTCGCAAATGCTTGTAAACCACCTACTTCTATAGATTTTACAAACAAATCAACTGGACCAGGTGCTTTGAAATATATTTGGAAATTTGAAGATGGAAATCAAGCCAACACATCAGATGTTGTTCATTCGTTTACAAAAGCTGGAAGTTATTCTGTAAATATGATTGCCACTAGCACTGAAGGTTGTACAGACAGTATTACTAAGGAAATCATCATACCAGACATAAAGATCACAACAACTATTAATGCACCAGACACAGGTTGCGTTTATACAGATATAAAAATAACAGGCTCCTCTACTCCTGGTGCAGAGAACAGTGCTTGGACATTTGGCGACGGAACTTTTGCAAATGGGAAAAATCAGGTAAAAATGTTTACTAGACCTGGTGTTTTCCAAATAAAACTAATCAATACCGTAGGTATTTGCTTAGATTCAACAATTAAAAAAATCACCATTTTAGATGGTTCTACTTTAGACTTTTCAACTACAGATACAATTAGTTGTAAAGCACCGTTTAATGCCACTTTTCAAGACAAATCACAAGATGCAGTTAGTTGGAATTGGGATTTTGGAGATGGTACTACTTCTACTGATCAAAATCCAACAAAAACATATACCAAAGAAGGCATTTATTCTGTTTCTCACATGGGTTTTACTGCTTATGGTTGTCCTACTTATTTAAAGAAAGACAATTTAATAAGAATCATATCTCCTACAATTACTAAAATAAATTTACCAACAGGAGGTTGTGCTCCACTTAATGTAAATTTCAATGCCACGGTAACTTCAATTGATAAAATCATATCTCATTTCTGGGATTTTGGAAAGAATGATACAAGTTCATTATTAAATCCTGTCAGAAATTATGACACTGCCGGTATTTACCCTGTTTCATATACCGCAACAACTGAATTGGGATGTAAAATAAATTATAATGCAACAGATGCAATAAGGGTTGGAACAGCTCCAAAAGCAGATTTTGACATTTCATCTACAGATATTTGTGCTGGAGAATCAGTTAATTTCAAAGATATATCAACTGGAAATACAAATGGTTGGGTTTGGAATTTTGGAGATAAAGGCAAACAAGGCAATATATCTTACAATCAAAATGCTTCTTATAATTATACCGATACAGGCAATTACACAATTACTTTAACCGCTTATAATAATGGATGCCCAAATACCATTACAAAAAACAATTTCATAAAAGTAAATGGAACTATTGCCAATTTTGAATATCTAGTTTCATGTATAAACAGAAAAACTGTAAACTTTACCGACAAATCTATTAATGCAGGATCTGTAAATTGGGATTTTGGCGATAATAGTATTAACAGTACTGAAGTAAATCCTATCCATAGTTTTCCGTCCTTTGGAACTTATACAGTTACACTTACCAGTTTAAACGGTAGCTGTTCTTCCAAAAAAACTATGGTAATAACTTTAGTAGATCAAAAAGCAGGTTTCACTATTACTCAAAGCGTATTGTGTAAAAAAACGCCTATTCAATTTTCTTCTACATCAACTACTACTGATACACAAATTTCAAAATATGAGTGGAATTGGGGAACAGGTAATTTTCAACAAAATCAAATGAAAGTTGATTATGCATTTAATGATATAGGAACTTATACCATACAACTAAAAATTACAGATAGAAACGGCTGTAGCGACACTACTACTTCAAAAATAAAAATTGGAGGTCCCGAAGCACAATTTGATGCAATAAACAATACTGGTTGTGTTGGTATTATTGTAAATTTTAGAGACAGTTCAAAATCTGATGGTGAAAATGCAATTACAAATCGAAAATGGGATTTTGGTGATGGCGGATTTGCAACAACTTTAGATTCAGCTTATCAATATCAATATCTTTCACCAGGTTCTTTTGATGTTAAATTAATTATTACTGATGTTGTAGGTTGTGTTGATAGTTTAACAAAAAATGGTTTAATAATTGCATCTAATCCCAAAGCGAATTTTTCTGTATATGATTCAATTTCATGCCCCGGAAAGCCTATACAATTTATTTCATCGTCAATAGGTGCAATTACAAATTACGATTGGACATTGGGTGAAGGGAAATCATCAACTATAAAAAACCCTATCAATTCATATATAAAAACTGGAAAATATGATATACAATTGTTGATTACTGACAAATATGGTTGTAAAGATTCAATCTTAAAATCATCTTTTATAATAATTGATACACCTGTTGCTAAAATTAATATTAGTGATTCAATAGGTAATTGTCCTCCATTAATTGTAAAATTCACCAATAATTCCAGTTTTGTTCAAAAAATCAGATGGGAATTTGGAGATGGAGATATTTCTTTGATAGACACTCCAAGCCATATTTATACCGCTCCTGGAGATTATACATCTAAATTGACTGTAACTTCACCAGGGGGTTGCATCACTTCAACCACAAAATCAATAAAAGTTTTTGGACCGATGGGGGAATTAAGATTTACACCCACAATTGGTTGTATTCCTACACTTGTTAATTTCAAATTATCTTCAAACAATACGGATAGTTTAATTTGGAACTTTAGAGATGGATCTAGTATAATTACCAAAGATCCTGTAATATCTCATTTATATACTGCAGCAACTGATTTACAGCCAGAAGTAACACTTCAAGATATTAAAGGTTGTAGGTACACATTAAATAGTACAATTGATACACTCAAAATAATAGGATTTAAACCTGATTTTGGAGTTGCAACCAATCTACTTTGTACCAATGGAACAATCGATTTCTTTGATAAATCATATACCAATGGATCTCTTCAAACATGGAATTGGGATTTTGGAGATGGCGGCAAAGGAAATGGACCAGCACCGACCCACTTTTATAAAGACACAGGAATATATACCGTTAAACTTAGGGTTACTTCTCAAAACAATTGCACAGATTCAATTACAATCCCCAAAATCATAAAAGTAGTTCCATCTCCAAAAATAGGAATCGTATCTAATGATAGTATTTGTCAAAATGGCTTCATGAACTTTAAAGGAATAATTATTAAAACAGATACTTCTAAACTAAACTTCTCTTGGAATTTTGGCAATGGAGAAACATCAAATTTTTTAATTCCTAATGTTACGCAATATCGAACACCAGGAACTTTAACAGCGAGGTTTATCGCATTTAACAGTAATGGCTGTAGTGATACATCACTTAAAAATATTGTTGTTAATGCACTTCCTAAAACAGATGCAGGTGTAGATAGTTTAATTTGTAAAGGGGCAACAATTCAATTAAAACCCTCAGGAGCCGATAAATATGAATGGCAATTACCTTCAACAAATCTTAGTTGCCTTAATTGTGCCAATCCTTTTGCAAAACCAGATTCGACTATATTGTATAAGTTAAAAGGCATTTCTAAAGAGGGTTGTGAAAAACTAGATTCCATCCGCATTCAAGTAATTCAACCTTCACAAGTGAAAGCTTCTTTACCTGATTCTATTTGTTTGGGTGAGTCTATTCGATTAAATGCATCTGGAACACAATTGTACCAATGGTTTCCAACCAATGAAATCAATAATCCAGCTTCATCAATTCCAACAGCAAAATTAAGTAAAACAACCATGTTTGTAGTAACCGGTTCAGATGCTTACAAATGCTTTGTTACAAAAGATTCTGTAAAAATATCTGTATTCCCAATCCCACTTGTTAATGCAGGAAACGACCTCTCATTACCTGCTGGCATTTTACATAGATTAAATGCAAATGTTTCGGCTGATGTAACCTCAATTTCATGGTCTCCTGATATATATTTGAGTTGTAGCAATTGTTCAAGTCCTTTCATCACACCAAAAACAAAAACAGAATATTCTATAAAAGTTTCAAATGCTGGAGGTTGCACAAACGAAGACAAAATTATCATCTCAGTAAATTGTGGTACAGAAAATATATTTATTCCAAATACTTTTTCACCAAATGGAGATGGCGTTAATGATGTATTTTACATTAGAGGAACTGGAGCTACAAAAATTAATTATTTCAGAATCTTTAACCGTTGGGGGCAATTGGTTTTTGATAGAAAATTAGTTACAACCCTAAATAATCCATCTGCCGGTTGGGATGGAAGACTAAATGGAGTACAATTACCACCAGACGTATATGTGTATATGGCAGATGTAATCTGCGACAATGGGAAAACTGTAACCCTTAAAGGAGACGTAATGTTGGCTAGATAACAATTAATAAAAAAATGTTGATTAAGAAAACTAAACTGATATACTTTTTACTGTTTATAAAATTGTCTTTACACCAAAATATTTGGGGTCAGGATTTGCATTTTTCACAATTTTACGAAACCTCTTTATTAAGGAATCCTTCATTTGCCGGAATGTATAATGGAGATTATCGCATCCAAAGTGTATATAGAAACCAATGGAACAGTTTGGCAACACCATATCAAACGGCTTCTCTCAATGCAGACTTGAAACTACCAGTGGGCAAGGGTGATGATTTCATGACTTTAGGTTTACAGATTATTACCGACAAAGCCGGATCTGTTGCATTAACATCAAATCAATTATTACCTGCTATCAATTATCATAAATCTTTATCAGGCAATCGTAATACTTATTTGGCACTAGGTTTTATGGGTGGCATAGTAAGCAGAAAGATAGATTATTCTCGAATTTCTACCAATAACCAATATGATGGTTTTAGCTATAATGGTTCTTTACCGAGTGGTGAATTGTTTAATACTAATTATAGTTTTTTGGATATGAACGTTGGCATGAGTTTTCATACCACACTTGGTGAAAATGAACAACATTTAATTTTTGGTGGTATTGCTTATCATCATTTCAACAAACCCGTCAATTCATTTTATAAAAACATCAATCACCTGCCCAAAATGGTATTTTCAGGAGGGTTAAAACTCAATGCAGACAGATTAAATTATATTACCATTCATGCAGACTACAGTAAACAGGCACAATATAAAATGGCAATTATTGGTTTACTGTTTTCTCACAAATTAGGAGATGGAGATGATCTTGGAAATGTTTTCCATGCGGGTACTATTTATAGATACAATGATGCATTTGCTCCTGTTGTTAAATTAGACCTCAGACCATTGAGTTTTTCTCTTAGTTACGATATTACCGTTTCTCCAAACATTACTTCAAGTCAGGGAACTGGTGGTATTGAATTTTCTGTGTCCTTTATTAATTTTTTACCAACTCCTAATACAAGTAGAGATAAAGTTAGATGCCCAAGATTCTAATATGAATTAAGAATTAGGAATTAAGAGTTAAGAATTATGGATTTTATTTTTTGTCTAAAATAAACTTGTGTGAACCATCGCAATAAGGCATTTTTTTAGAAAGACCGCAAGTGCAATCATTTATACCTCTCCCATTAATAATTTGATGAATGTATTTTTCAACCCTTGTTTCTCTCGTTTTTGCAAGTTTTGGTGTTGTAAAATATAAATTATAGGCTCGTTGCCTACCTGGTGTTAAAGCAAAAAATGCAGTTTTAAAAATAGGATTCTCTTCCATCTTATTTAGCAATTCATCAGGAAAATCAAAGTTTGTGCTTTTTTTCATATCCACTTTTAAACCAGCCTTTTCAACTTCAATTGCCTCATAAATATAGCTTCTAATTACAGTTTCCAAATTATTTATCTCTTGTAGTGATGTGAAACGCATTTGTCTTCCAGATTGTGAATTTTCAGTTTGCTGAATTAAAATACCATTTGCATCATTTAATAAAGCCCCTTTAAAAAAACCAATTGCACAATAATCTTTAAAAGAATGTACTATTACAATATTGCTATTTTTAAAGGTGTAACAAGGATGTTTCCACTTCAACTCTTCAATAAGTTGGCAATCAAGAACGATAGTTCTCAATTTCTCTAATTCTTCATTCCATTTTTTTGCATTATCATAATATGTATTTACAATTGGATTCATTTTTTCAACATTTAGTAATATGCAAATTAATGAGAATTTTCGTTGAGTCTTAAAGATAAACATTGTAAATAAAAAATCTATCCCTTACAACTTACTACTAACTACTTAATACTAACTACTTACTACTTACTACTAACTTCCCTATCTTTGCAATCTAAAAAACATACAAAATGAGTATTGCAGTAGGTCAAGCAGCACCAGATTTCAGTTTATTTGACAGTGACAAGAACAAAGTAGCACTTAGCGATTTTAAAGGAAAAAGTGTAGTGCTTTTGTTTTTCCCACAAGCATTTACAGGCGTTTGTACTGCCGAATTGTGTTCAGTAAGAGATGGATTACAGGCATACAATGATTTAAACGCTACAGTTTTGGGTATTTCTGTTGATTCAATTTTTACATTGGCAACTTTTAAAGCACAACAAAACTATAATTTTATCTTACTTTCTGATTTTAACAAAGAAGTAAGCACCACTTTTGGAACATTGTATGATACCTTTGTATTTGACATGAAAGGTGTATCTAAAAGATCTGCTTTTGTAATCGATGCAGCTGGTACAATACAATATGCTGAGGTTTTAGAAAATGCTGGCGATCAACCTAATTTCGATGCAATCAAACAAACACTTGAATCAATTCAATAAATAAATTGTTAAAAAATAAATATTCTGGCAGTAAATTCGTTACACTGCTAGAATATTTATTTATTTTGTAGTTGTTAACAAGTTAAATGTCTAACTACTCAAAAAATCTATTTGTTGCCCATGATCAAATCTTTACTCTTCATAACCTTTTTATTTGTTACTGTACCCTCAGTAACAAATCGATTTATAGGATTTGTAGAAAACACAACACCTACTTCTACAAGAATTGTAACTTGTTATCCAAATCCAGCTATCTCTTTTATAAACATAGATATTCAAAAAATTTCATCAAAAAACCATACATTATTGGTTTTTAATTTCCTCGGAAAAAAAGTAGCAGATTTTAACGAAATCAACACACACAACAGAATAGACTTAACCAACTTTAGTAGAGGAATTTACATATTCCAATTAAAGGATCCATCAGGAAGGGTAATTGAATCTGGAAAATTTCAAATCGAAAAATAATAGCCAATATTTTAGTCTATTCAAATTCTAGAAATTCTACATTACCTGAACAATCAAAAACTTTAAGTATTGGGTGTTTTCTAATCCAGGTACAATAGGATGATCTGCAGATTGTGCTTGAAAAACAACTTGCCTTAATTTCCTTTTGGCATCTTTAGCAGCCATTTGAATAATTTCCATAAACAAATCTGGCTGAATCAAATTTGTACAAGAAGAGGTTACCAAAAAACCTCCAGGCTTAACTAATTTCATTCCTCTTAAATTTATCTCTTTATATCCAGTAATCGCTTTTTGAATATTTTCTCTAGTTTTTGTGAAAGATGGAGGATCCAACATCACCACATCCCATTGCTTACCTTCTTTAGTCCATTCTTTTAATACATCAAAAGCATTTACTTCCATAAAAGAACAGATATGGTCTAAACCGTTTAGTTTGGCATTACGCTCACATTGAGCAATAGCATTAGCAGAAATATCTAATCCCAAAACCTTCTTTGCTCCATAAAAGGCGGCATGCAATTCAAATGTACCAGTATAGCAAAAAGCACCCAATACATCTGCCCCTTTTACAATATGCTGAATGGCTCGCCGGTTGTCTTGTTGATCAAGAAAATATCCCGTTTTTTGACCATTCAAGACATCTACATAAAACTGTAATCCATTTTCTTTAATCAGAATATTTGTATCAAATGGGGCCGATAAAAATCCTTTATGCTGGACCATTCCTTCCAATTCCCTAACAGGCACATCATTGCGTTCAAATATCCCTTTTGGATTAAAAACAGACTGCAATGCCATTACAATCTCAGGCTTCCATTTGTCTATCCCTAAAGCCAATGTCTGGATAACAAAATAATCATTAAACTTATCTATAATCAACTGCGGCAATTCATCTGCTTCTCCAAATATCAACCTGCAATTTTCAACATAACCTATTTTTTGGCGATATGCCCATGCTTCCGTAATTCTATTGAGAAAAAAATCTGCATTAACAACATCTGCTTTCTTACGAGTTAACAACCGTACTAAAATTTGTGACTGGGGATTAATGTATCCTTGCCCAACAAACTTTCCATCATGCGTTTCAACTAATACTATATCACCAGCTGTAACATCGCCTTCTACATCTTGTACCTCATTTCCAAAAATCCAAGGATGACCATTCAATACACGATGCCCAATTTTTCTTCTTAACCTAACTCTTGTCATACTACAAATATACTGATATAGAAACCTTTCAATTAAATTTACAAAAGAATCATTTTCTAATACCTTTGCATAAATTTTAAACTTATGAATATGAGTAATGTAAAAACATTATTGATTGCTTTTATAGCAATCACTTTTACGGTTAGTTCTTGTAATACCACTCGATTAAATCAAGGTTTTAGTTATAAACCGGCAGTAGAAGGCCCAGCTATAGGAAGTCAATCAAATGTAGAAACAGAAAAAACTGATGCCACTCAAGAAAACAATAATTTCAACACAAAATCATTTGAAATTTCAAAAAACATACCTGAAACACAATTGAATCAACAAGAAGTAGGTTTTATAAACATTGATTTAGCTAAACATGAAGTTGAAATTGAATCACAAAAACCTGTAGAGATTAAAAAAACATTTCAAGATGCTGTAAATCAATATGCTTTAGAACATGAAAAAACATTCACAAAAAAGCAACAAAAGAAACTAAATAAAATTGCAGCAATCATTGAAAGTAAAGCAAGTTTCTCTTCAATCAATTGGGCACCTGAAACCAATGTAGAATTGTTTTTCTTATTGGGTGCGGGGATAGGTCTGTTGGTTGGATTGTTAAGTATTGGATTGGGATGGTTCATATTTATAGTATTTAGTTTATTGTATCTATTTTTTAAATTGATAGCCTAAAAGATAAAAAATAACATAAAAACATTAATTCTATTGACAATTTGGCTTAATTAATAAGTTTGGCAAGTGTTTTGATTTAATCATACTGACAAAAAAAGTAAAATATGGAAGAAAAAGAAGTGAAAAATACAACTTCAGAAGATCAAAATGCTGAAATATTGTCAAATACAGATGAAACAGTTGAAAGTATTGAAACAGTTGAAGAAAAAGAAATGTCACAGACTTTAAATGAAATGAGTAAGATTAAAGAAGAATTGCAAGAGCAGAAAGAAAAATATTTGAGGTTGTATGCTGAATTTGACAATTTCAGAAGAAGAAGTGCAAAAGAGAGAATTGAATATACTCAAACTGCTGGACAAGAAGTTATAAAGTCATTGTTGGAAGTACTTGATGATTGTTCAAGGGCAGAAAAACAGATGTATAAAACAGAAGAACCTACAATTATAAGAGAAGGGTTACAATTGGTTTTTCATAAACTAAAAAACACTTTATCGTCGAAAGGCGTCAAAGAAATGGAAACTATAGGTAAACCATTTGACGCCGATTTTCATGAGGCAATTACAGAGATTCCAGCTCCAAATGAAGATATGGTTGGTAAAGTAATAGACGAAGTAGAAAAGGGATATTATCTAAATGATAAGATTATCAGATATGCTAAAGTGGTTATCGGAAAATAAGCAACATTCATTCACATTATGAGCAAAAGAGATTTTTACGAAATTTTAGGAGTGGCTAAAACAGCTTCCGCAGACGAGATAAAAAAAGCATATCGAAAAGTTGCGATGCAATTTCACCCAGATAGAAACCCTGGAGATAAAGTAGCCGAAGACAAATTTAAAGAAGCTGCTGAAGCTTATGAAGTTTTAAGTGATCAAGATAAGAAAGCCCAATACGACAGATATGGGCATGCAGGCGTATCAGGTGCTGGCAGACCAGGTGGCGGCGGTAGAGGCGGCATGAATATGGATGATATATTCAGCAATTTTGGAGATGTTTTTGGGGAAGATGTTTTTGGAGATTTCTTTGGTGGCCAGGGAAGAAGAGGACAATCTGGAGGAAGATCTAGGGGAATTAGAGGTTCTAACTTGAGGATTAAACTCAAATTAAACTTTGAAGAAATTGCAAAAGGAGCTTCAAAAACTGTAAAAGTAAAAAAACATATTTCTTGCTCAACCTGCGGGGGAAATGGTGCTAAAGACAAATCGTCTTTTCAATCATGCGGAACATGTGGTGGTAGCGGACAAGTAAGAAAAGTAACCAATACTTTTTTAGGTCAGATGCAAACGGTAACTGCTTGTCCAACTTGTAATGGTGATGGAAATATTATAACTGCAAAATGTACTACTTGTAAAGGTGATGGCAGAGTTTATGGCGAAGAAACTGTAACCCTTGATATTCCGGCAGGCGTTCAAGAAGGCATGCAACTAAATTTAAGCGGAAGAGGAAATATAGGTGAAAAAGGAGGTCCTCCAGGTGATCTAATCATTTTAATTGAGGAAGAAGCACATCCGCATTTGCAAAGAGATGGATTAAATGTTGTTTATGATTTGTTTATTTCATTCCCTGAAGCTGTTTTTGGCACACAGGTTGAAATTCCTACAATAGATGGTAAGGCAAAAATTAAAATCCCTCAAGGCACTCAAGGTGGTAAAATATTCAGATTAAAAGGCAAAGGATTCCCTGAAGTGAACAACAATTATGAAAAAGGCGATCAACTTATTCATGTAAATGTTTGGGTTCCTCAAAACCTTACAACAGATGAAAAGGGTATGGTAGAGAAAATGCAAACTTCTTCTAATTTTGAACCTAAACCTGATAAAAACGATAAAAGCTTTTTTGAAAGAGTTAAAGAGATGTTTGGTTAAAAACCGATTATCTTTTTCTTTTTTGGAGGTGAATACAATTTTTGGGCTTTAATTACTAAGTCCAAAAATTGTTTTTGTACTAAATTGATGCCATCAATACTTTCTTCAGTCATTTTTATAAGCTCCTCCCATTTGGCGTTTGATGTAAAATCTGATTGTTTTAATATAGATCCGAACAACGCAACAGACGATGCAAATTTAAGTTCTTGCGGTATTGTTTGATATGGTTCAAAATTGTAAGTAGCTATAAAGTTACTATATTTTGATTCTTTTTTTTGTGGAAGCTTGTAGTGTATTTTTGTAGTTGCAAAAGGATTATTTGTAATAAGGTTTAAAGAATTAAAAGAAGGACTTCGAGCAGGTTCAATTTCAAAAATTGCTGTCATTGTATTTCCTGATCCAATTTCACCTCCTTCCAAAATACTCGTAGAATCTTCGAGAGCTTTACGTTTGTTGTCGAAACCAATTAATCTATACCTTTTAACAAAATCGGGATTGAACTTAATATTTATAAATACATCATCAGCAACTGAATAAAGTGTTTGTGTAAATTCTTTCACCAAAACCTTCTCACCTTCTTCTTCGGTATCTAAATAAGCAAAATTCCCATTACCCTTTTTGGCAAGAATTTCAATTTTAGAATCTTTATAATTACCCATACCAACGCCTAAACAGGTTAAGTAAATACCTGAATTTCTTTCTCGTGAAATCATTTCATCGAGTTCCTTTTCTGTTGTTTGTCCAACATTAAAATCGCCATCTGTTGCCAAAATGATACGATTGTTCCCACCCTTAATAAATTGATTTCTAGCTAAACGATAAGCTTGAGTAATTCCTGCTTCCCCAGGTGTACTCCCTTCTGGTGTAAGTGCCTCAATAGCTTCAAGTATTTTAGCCTTTTCAGCACCACTTGTAGGAGGCAACATTACACCTACAACACCCCCATATACCACAATAGAAAGTGTATCAATAGTACGCAGGTTTTGCACCAATTTTTGAAAAGAAGATTTTAATAATGGCAACCGATTTGGCATATCCATTGATCCAGAAACGTCGATAAGAAAAACCAAATTACTGGGTGGCACCTTTCTCAAATCAACTTTTTTAGCATTTAACTGTACAAAAAATAACTGATTTTCTGGATTCCAAGGGCAATTGGTAAGCGTATTTTGCAATCCAAAAATACTATCAGGTAGAGGAGTTTTATTCGTAAAATTAAAATAGTTAAGCATTTCTTCAATTCTAACGCCATCGGTTGGAATGATGCTATTTGTATTAATAAAACGTCTAATGTTGCTGTAAGATGCACGGTTTCCATTGGGAACAAAACTTGTAGAAGGGTATATTTGGGTTGAGATGAATCGATTTTCAAGACTTGCTGAGTATGTTTCTTCACCAACCGTTCTCTTTTGGTTCAATCCTTTGTCTAAATCACCTGCAATTGAAACTAATGCTTGATGTTGTAAACTAGCAGTAAAAGCTTTCATCTTCAAGTTAACTTTTACATAATTAGCAGTATTAACTCTAACATGAAGTGCTTCATAACCATCCAGATAAAAACTTAAACTATCATTTTGATTAGCTCCTAAAATCCCAAAAGCACCTTCTGAACCAGAGTTATAAAGTAAACCTGTAGAATGAACAATAATTTTTACATTTTGAAGCCCTTCAGATTTTTCATTCAGCACTTCTCCCCTAATATAAAATTGAGCATTGACAGTTTTTACAAATGTCAAACCAATTATAAAAATAAATATGATGCCAAACTTCATCATTTAATATTTAATCTGCCAATTGATAAATTTCAGGCAAATTTCTTCCAAAACCATCATAATCAAGACCATAGCCAACTACAAAACGATCTGGAATCGAAAAACCTAAGTAATCAATAGTTACAGGATTAACAGTACATTCTGGTTTGTGCAACAATACACAGACTTTTAAAGACAATGGCTGCATGTGTATCAACTGTGGTAAAAAAGAATGAAGCGTTTTCCCTGTATCAATAATATCTTCTAACAATATCACATGTCGATTATGCAAGTCAATATCTAATCCTATTGAAGTTATAACATTTCCAGTAGATTTCGTGCCTTTATAAGAAGCCAATTTGATAAAACATATTTCTGCAGGAAAATTTATCAACTTAAATAAATCCGATGCAAACATAAAAGAACCGTTCAAAATGGCAATAAACAATGGCTTTTTATCAGTATAATCTACAGCTATTTCTTTTGAAAGCCTTTCATTTGCTTGTTGGATTTCCTCAGCCGAAATGTAAGAAGTGAAGATTTTATTGTTTACCGTAACCGTTTGCATCAAAACAATTATTTATTATTGATTGTTTATTATTTGTAGATTACTAATTCTTGTCCAACTCTTAGCTTACTTCTTTTTAAATTATTCCATTCTGCAACTAAAGATTTACTTACTCCATATTTTTTTGTAATTGCAGACAATGTATCATTTCGTTTTACGATATGTTTAATTTTTTTAATCTCTTTCTGTTGTGGTTCATTTTTAACTGTTTTTTGATGATTTACGGATACATACTTAACAGTGGAATTGGTTTCATTACCTGTAGATAAAGCGATATTTTCAAGAAATTGAGTTCCTTGCGATTGTGTTTCTATTTCTGATCTGTTTGCAACTGCAACTATTGAGCTATCGGCAGCAATGGGTTCAAGCTTACCCATTGCAATTAAAGTATATTGATTTAGGTTATACTTCTCAATATAATTGATTAAAACATCAGCATAACGGGGATTGGTAGCATAACCTGCGGCTTTTAATCCTTTTGCCCAGCCTTTATAGTTTTCCGCATCCAATTTAAAAAGAGAAGCATAGCGAGTGCCACTTCGCAAATAATCGGAGTGATCCATATAAGAATCTTCTGCCTTGGGATATTTCCTAAAACATTCGCCCTTACTGTCATCATCATGATATACTTTTTCTCCTTTCCAAATAGACTTACACTTAATTCCAAAGTGGTTGTTTGACGATAAAACCAAATCGCTTTTTCCCGCGTCTGTTTCTAATATGCCTTGAGCCAAAGTGATGGAAGCAGGCACGCCAGATCTTTTCATTTCTTCAATGGCTAATTCTTGATAGGTATTTATGTATTCATATATTGCAACAGAACGCACTTGTGCAATATTTTTCACACTAAACAATACGAGCATTAAAATAACTAAAAAAATGTTTTTCCGCATATTTAAAAGATTTACTTTTTCATAATCAACAACAAACCATCTCTAACAGTTAACAATACTTGTGATACTCTTTCATCAGCATGCACATATTCATTAAATTGGTGAATCGCCTTTGCATTTTTCCCTTTAATTGGATCTTCCAATACTTGACCATGGAAAAGCACATTATCTGCAATTATTATTCCACCTTTACGGAGATATGGCAATAACATTTCGTAATATTTAATATAACTTACTTTATCTGCATCAATAAAAATAAGATCCCAAGTATTTTCCAATGTTGGAATAATTTCTAATGCCTCTCCAATGTGGAGTTTAATTTGATTTGCAAACCTACTCTTATCAAAAAAAACTTGTGCTGCCTCTGCGTCTTTTTCACGTTTTTCAATAGTATGTAATTTGCCATTTTTAGTCATCCCCTCTGCCAAACAAATTGCACTGTAACCCGTTAATGTTCCAATTTCCAAAACATTTTCAGGCCTTAACATACAACTAATCATCTTTAGAAAATTACCCTGTACTTTACCGCAAATCATCCAAGGTTCTGGATGGCTAAGGTTCGTAAAAGTTTCAATTTCTACTAAAAGCTCATCTTCAGTAGCACTATATTTATCAGCGTAATCAACTAAATTTTGAGGCATCCACTCCAAATGTGAAATATTTTTTACAAAAGTAAGAAATCAAGCCCGTTATTTAGATTTTCTTGAAACAATTAACAATCCAACAAAGGTTAACAATCCGTTGATAACCAAAAGTTCAAGACCAATTTCAAACTTGCCAAACAAGTTTTGCTGGTACATATCCAAGAAAAAACAAATTAATGGCGACAAAATTGCTATCAATGGAACCCAATTGTCCTTAACCTGTCTTTTGGTTAAAATTCCAAAACTAAACAACCCTAAAAT
This sequence comes from Sphingobacterium thalpophilum, assembly GCA_945871875.1. Classification (GTDB taxonomy): domain Bacteria; phylum Bacteroidota; class Bacteroidia; order Chitinophagales; family Chitinophagaceae; genus Pollutibacter. The sequence continues at coordinate 13,821 of CAMBYC010000002.1, read as the reverse complement.
CGGACCATAGGTATATCCTGCAATCTTTAAAATCACTCCAATCATGCTAGAATTATTCAACTCATAAAACACCATTACCAGCAATAAAAAGATACCGCTAAATACCAAGTGTACAATTTGACGAGTTTTCTTACGCTGTTTATCGTTCAACCCTTCGTTGCGCTGAATTCCTATTATATCAATACAAAAAGATGAAGTTAATGCTGTAATTGCACCATCTGCACTTGGGAACAGTGCAGAAATTAGAGCTAGTATGAAAATAACAGAAATCCCGGCGGGCATATATTGCAAAGCTACAACGGGGAAAATTTGGTCGCCAGTTGCCGTTACCCCTTTTGAAACGGCAAACAAATACAACAATCCGCCTAAAAACAAGAACAACAAATTTACCACCAACAAGATGATTGAAAAAGTCAACATGTTTTTTTGAGAACCTCCCAAAGTTTTAACACTAATATTTTTCTGCATCATTTCTTGGTCCATACCCGTCATGGTTATGGTAATAAACGCGCCAGCAATAATTTGTTTGAGGAAAAATGTTTTAGAAAGCGGGTTGGTATTGAAGATATTTGTATATCCTTTTTCGCTAATAGCATTCCAAGCACTAGAAACATCAAAATTCAAGCTTTTTAATAAATATATTATGCAAATAATCAATCCCAAAAGCATTCCAGTAGTTTGAAGTGTGTCGGTCCAAACAATGGTTTTTACACCACCTTCAAAAGTATAGAGTAAAATCATCACAAGTATAATGAGTGCAGACACCCAAAAAGGGATGCCAAAGCTACTGAGTATAGCATCTTGCAAAACTTTTACAACCAAATACAAACGTGCAGTTGCACCAAGGGTTCTTGACAATATGAAAAAAGATGCTCCTGTTTTGTAAGATGCAAATCCTAAACGATTGCTTAGATAATTGTAAATAGATGTGAGGTTTAGTTTATAATACAAAGGCAATAAAACCAATGCAACGGCACAATAGCCTATTAAATAACCTATTACAATTTGAAAATATGCAAAACCATTTAATCCAACAGCTCCAGGAACACTTATAAAAGTTACACCAGATAGTGATGTACCAATCATTCCAAAGGCTACCAAAAACCAGTTAGAATTTTTATTTCCTATAAAAAAAGATTCGTTTGTGGAATTTCTTGAAGTAAACCAAGCAACGGTAAGCAATAGTAAAAAATAAGCTATTACAAAACTAAACAATACGGTAGGTGACATATTTTATGGAGTTAGGTTGGGAAATTAAGCTTAAACTTTGATTTAAAAGTCGAAGATTTTTCCTTTATTTAAAATTTGATTGGGGTCAAATGCTAATTTAATGCCTTTCATCAATCTAAATTGGGCTTCAGTAAACACGATATCCATATATGGTTTTTGAATCAACCCGATGCCGTGTTCGCCGCTGATTGTGCCACCAAGGCTTTTCACCAAATTGAACATACTCCTTAGGATTTCTGTCATCTCTGGAATATTATGGCTATTGGGAATGCCTTCTTTTCTAATTCTTATGTGTAAATTTCCATCGCCGGCATGCCCATAACAAACCACATCAAAGTTAAAATCTAATCCTAATTTTTTCACTCCTCTAATTAGATCAGGCAAAGCAGCTCTTGGAACAACAGTATCTTCCTCGATAGAATAACCCACTAATTTTACAGCTTCTGCAACTCTACGGCGCAATTTCCAAAGTTCAGCTTTTTGTTGTGCATCATCTGCGAAATAGATTTCACCAATTTCGTAGTTTAGTAGAAGATTAGCGATGGCTTCCATTTCGTCTGTGAGGGTGTCCATGCTGTTTCCATCGGTTTCAATAATAAGATGAGCTTCCGTTTCGGGGGTAACTTTTACGGCTGTGCTTCCAAGGAATTCACTTACTATGTTTAATGCGTTAATTTCCACCAATTCAAGAGCACTTGGTGTGAATCCTGCTTTAAAAATTGCATTTACGGCTTCACCGGCTTGTTCAACAGAATGGAAAGGCACCAACATGAGTAAGTCGTATTTTGGTGCAGGAATCAGCCGCAATACAATTTGGGTTACAATGCCTAAAGTGCCTTCACTGCCTACAATTAATTGGGTAAGATTATAGCCTGTTGCATTTTTCAATACGTTAGAGCCCGTCCAAAGCACTTCTCCGTTTGCCAAAACAACTTCAAGATTTAGAACATAATCTTTTACAACTCCATATTTTACAGCTTTAGGGCCTCCGCTATTTTCAGAAATATTTCCCCCAATAAAACAAGATCCTTTACTGGCAGGGTCTGGCGGATAAAATAACCCTTTTTCTTTAACCGCATTTTGAAGTACTTCAGTAATTACCCCAGGTTCAACCGTTACTTGGAAATTTTTTTCGTCTATTTCAATAATGGTGTTAAATCTTTCCATGCTCAATAGTACACCACCAAGGTGTGGCAATGCACCACCACTTAAACCAGTTCCAGCTCCACGGGGTGTAACATGCAACATTGCCTCATTACAAATTTTTAAAATCTTACTAATTTCCTCTGTGGTGCGGGGTTTTAATACCACTTCTGGTGGGAAAAACAAATCCTCGGTTTCGTCTTTTCCATATTTTTCAAAAGATTCTTCATCCAATAAAACATATTGACTGCCAATGATTTCTTTAAATGCTTCTACAATCTCAGTAGTTAATTTCCCATATATATTTTTAGCAGGCATAATTTTTTTTGCGAAATTAAATCAATGCCGCGAAAACCAAAGAATTTTGCAAAAGATTAATCTATTTAGTAATTCATTACCTAAAACTTGGACAAAGGCTTTGTCTTATATCTCCATTGTAATTCTGATAAACTCCATTGTATTGAAGATACATTTCAGTTGCACCGCTTTGGTTGTTGTAATTTTTTAAATATGAAGTTGTTGCATCGAATGAGAAAGTGAAACGGAAATTTTGCCACTGGTATCCTACCATAGGTATAAATGCATCACCTCCACGATAATACATGCCTGCAATGAGTTGTTGTTCACCGTGTTGCGACATATTTAAATTTGCATGCATGCCCAACATGAATTCGGTTGCATTTGCTTGTGAGCTAAAGTATGTTGTTGGGGTTAAAATTAAATTATCTTGCACTTTGATTACAGCATCTGCAAAATAAATGTATCGACGAGCAATTTGGTTGTTATAATTGGGAGTTTGAGTAAAAAAAGTTTCAGAAGGTTTGTTTACGTGTTGTACAGAAAACCCGGTATGCATATACATTTTATCTGAAGGAAACCAAGCATAGTTTAATCCGATTTGAATATCAAGATAATTCATGCTATTGGCAGCGAAGGTTTCATTAGATGGTGTTTGCACATCAAAAAATTTACCATTCCATTGGTTGTCGAAAGTAAATTTTGAAATATCTATCCGTTTGCTAGACAAGCCTGTATTGAATCCAGCACTTAGCAATCCAGTATTTCCCAACATTTGATGATAAGCAGCAGAAAGATAAAATTTAGTTGATGTAAGGTTACCCGAACCAGCAACATCACGCATCAATACTCCGCCTAATCCTATCCAACCCGTTTCAAATCTATCTCTAAAAACCTGAGCATCACCATAAATACTTTGGGTTGTATATGGCACAGGAATACTTTTCCATTGTTCTCTGTAATGTGCCCCTACCCTAAAATCTGCATCTGGCAAAAAGCCTGTATTTGCCGGATTTGTGGTTAAAGGGGAATTGAAAAACTGCGAAAAGTGCAAATCTTGCCCTTCCACATCAGTATGAAGCACACCAACCAATCCCCAAAATAATAACACCAAATTCCACTTTTTCATAAGATTTGATTGAAAATATTATCGTAATAAAGTTATATCCCCTTTTTTTGTAACCCTATTTCCATCAGCAAACTGTACCTCTAACACGTAAGCATAAGTGTCCAATGGCTGAAGTTGTCCCTTGTATAATCCGTCCCACCCAATATTCTGATTGGTTGATTGAAAAACCAATTTCCCTTGGCGATTAAAAATCATCAAATTCATTTTTTCAATACCAAATCCTCTAACATATACAACATCGTTTATACCGTCATAGTTGGGTGTAAATGCATTGGGAATATCTACTAAAGGTAAAATTATTGAACTTACCCTCTGGCAAATTGAATCTGCACAGCCAAATGAATTGATAGCGGTAAGGCAAGCAGGAAATGATGCCGTTTGTGTATATTGATGAATTGGATTGATTAGCAATGATGTATCTCCATCTCCAAAAGACCAAAAATAAGTTGTTGCCCCAGAAGAAGTATTGACAAAACTTGTAGGTGTATTCTCTTGTCCAGGATTTGGCGTAAAACTGAAATTTGCCAATGGATTATCGTGAACTGTAATGGTAATACTTGATGTATCAATTAAATTACAAGTACTTGGATCTGATGCTATTAAAGTAACGGTATAAACGCCAGGTGTATTATAAATTTTGATAGGTGGCGTTACCCCATTATAAGTTGTTCCATCACCGAAATCCCAAGTGAATGTTTGTCCGGCTACTGAAACATTGCTAAATACTGCGTTGTAAGGTGCACATCCAGATTTGCTAGAATTGAATTTTGAAACTACATTGGGTGCGATTCTTAATGTTTCAACCAAAGAATCGGGATAATTGCAGAAACTGGTATCATTCATCAACATTTTTACAGTATAAGTTCCAGCGGCAGCAAACTTATGGATAATTGGTCTATTCCCAGTTGTTACTCTTGGGCTATTGTCTCCAAAATCCCAGACAAAAGAGTTGACTCCAAATACTTTTCCTACGGGTGATAATGATCCATTTGTAAATAGGAATGAAAGGTTTTCACAAGGTTGAAGTTTTGCATCTGTAAAATCCAAGAAAGCCTTATCTGTTCTTGCATTAACATAAATATATGTAGTATCTCTTGGGATACATTTTGTGTCATCAATTGCAATTAGCTGAACAGCAAAAACGCCAACAGTATTAAAAGAGTGAGAAACATTAGTGTTGGTGGTAATAAGTTTGGGAGATCCATCTCCGAAATTCCATTCGTAGCTTTTGGCAGTAGCAATGGTATCTTCAAAATCAACTTTTAATGGGATACAACCACTTGTATCATAAGCAATCCCATCAATTGATGCCCTTGCCCCACCTGTAACACCTTGAAAATCAAATAAAATCTTTACTGCGTAAAGATTACAATCTCCTCCGCTTCCTGTACCCAATGCAGCATTAACTGGAGCAATTACACCTGGTGTAACAGGCAAAGGCAATGTAATAGGAGAAGATGGGCAAGCATTTGAACCTAAACAATTGGCACAAATTGCCTGATAAATTGCACCTCGCTTATCAAATCTACTAGTTCCCCCATCAACATGATCTCCCTCGCCACCTGATTGCCCAAAATAACTTCCATACAACTGGCTGTTGGCATCTTTCTCTAACACGAAGAAATAAAAATCTCTATTATCAGTTATACTTTTAATTGCGTCAGGGGTTATTGGCATCCCTAAAGGTCCAGAGGTTTTATTGTCGAAACAATTGTTTCCAAAACAAGGATTTAACTTACCTCCCCAACCTGAAACATATACGTTTTCGCAACGATCTACTAAAAAGGCAACTGGTGAGATATTTGGAATTGCATTTGCTGAGCCATACACTGTTGAATAAACATAATTAGAAAGATCGGGTAACAATTTGGCAATAAACTGTTTAGAACCTGGATTGGAAAACTTTGCATTTGCTGTTACCGTCCAATCTCCCAATGAAATTCCCATTATATAAGGAAACCCTTTTGTATCAAACTGAATTCCATAAATAATATCTAAAAGATCTGTACCGAAGTATTTTGTTTGTTTTAGCGATCCGCCAGCGTTTGGAATTATAGAAACAAAACCATCTATGGTGCCTGCAAAAGCATTTGAAGCCTTCGGCATGTTAGGACTAGATGTGCCTCCAGCCACATAAATATCATTATTGGTTGGGTTTAAAGACAATACAAAACTTGCGTCATCACCTGACCCTCCTAAATAACTACTAAATTGTATTGCTGTAAGATTGGGATTTAGCTTTAGAACTACGCCATCCTGCTTTCCACCCAATACAGTTTGAAATGCAGCCACTAAGGGAAAATCTGTAGAAGAGGTTTGCGAAGCAATATATACGTTGTTGTTTCCATCTAAGATTACTTCACTCCTAGAATTATCGCCATAATTGTATAAAAGTCCATTACAAGAAGATTGCCCTGAAGGATCCATATTTGCACCATCTACTCCAGAACCACCAATTTTCATAGAACCGATTAAGTTGGTTCCAGCACTATTCAATTTGGATACAAAAATATCTGTTTGTCCTAAATTACCAGATTTGCTTAAAGAAGGAAAATCAGAAGAGCTTGTTCTTCCAAGAATGACCAAATTACCTTGAGGATCGGCAAACAAGCTGTGTGGATATTCATCGTCCTTACCTCCAAGATAAGTGGAATACATTCTTGCATTCCCGTTTGGACTGAAACGGGTAATTGCTACATCAACCCCAAGAGCACCTGCTCCTTTGAACTGGCTTTGGTAAGCACCTGGTGAAACAGGATAGCCTCCACCATTAAACACTACACCCCCTGCAAAAAAACTTCCGTCGTTGCCTGGCGTTGCCGTAAATCCCCAATTTCCAGATTTACTTCCTGTGTAACTTGCAAAAATTAACATTGGATCTATTACTAAAGTTGCTGTTTTGTCGTAACTAGACAACTCAAACCTAACTTGTTTGCCTTTCACACTAAACTTACAACCTACCTCTATTTTTTGTCCATTGATAATTTGATAAGCATAAGGCGACATTTCATTGATTGTTCCAACGGATGTGCTAATATACAATTCATTGTTTTTGACTTTCAGATTATCAGCTCCTTGATATTCCATTACCAAATTTGAGGGATTGGCACCAGGATGGAGAATGATATCGTATTTTAATTTACCGCTCTCACTGTAATAACGCACATCAGTTTGGGGATACAATTCTTTACACAATAGTGCACCATAAGCGCTTACATTAGATTTCCACTTTGTGGAATCATTACCTAGGAAATAATTGTCGTAGCCCTCTCTCTTTTTTTCTGGAATGAAGTTTGGAGTTGAATTACTGCCCACAAAATGCACTTTAACAGAATGAGAACGAATTGTGAAATTTTCATCAGTTGTGCCTGATGAAGGTACTGTATGTTCTATAATGCCAGATTTCAGGTTTTCCTTTTGGCGATCTTTGTCCATCATGCTGGAATTATTATCTCCAGAATGTCCCCCATGCAAAAATTCATTGATCTTTTTAAAATCGTTAGGATGGTGCTGTAAAATAGTAAAACCTTGCTTTTCTAAAAACAATGCACCATTTCCAGCTTCTACTCGAAAATTAAAATTGCCGCTCCATTGTCCTTTGTTCTCAGTGAAATCTAATGCGTAAAACGATTGACCGTAACTCTTACTAAAAATCAACATTCCCGCCATTAAACAGCAATATGCCAATATATTATTTTTCATAATCTATTAAAAATATCTTTAAATATCTTATTAAGATGTTAAAAATCATATTATTTTTAACCCCCATTTAGGAAATTTTACTCCATTCTGTTTTTCCTTGTTGTGCATCAAGAAACCTTCTTAAAGGAGTATTCAACTCCGATACCAACAGCGGGTCTGTTTCCGTTGTTATTTCGGCTTTAATCCTTGCCATATCTAACAACGCTTTATCTGCAACAATATTTGCGAGTTTAAAATTAAGCAAGCCACTTTGTCTAGTTCCCTCAATATCCCCCGGACCCCTTATTTCTAAATCTTTTTCTGCAATTTTAAATCCATCGTTGGTGCTACACATTACGGACAAACGCTCCTTTGCTTCTTTAGAAATTGATTCTCCTGTAATTAGAATACAATAACTTTTTTCTGAACCTCTTCCTACCCTACCCCTAAGTTGGTGTAGTTGACTCAACCCAAATTTTTCAGCACTTTCTATAATCATTACAGAAGCGTTGGGTACATTTACACCCACTTCAATTACGGTTGTTGAAACCATAATTTGTGTATCATTCTGTACAAATCTATTCATATTAGTTGACTTCAAATCAGCGGGCATTTTTCCGTGAACCATACTAATATAGTAGTTAGGTTCTGGGAAATAAGCCTTTACGTTTTCGTAGCCCTTCATTAGGTTTTCGTAATTTAATGTTTCACTTTCTTCAATGAGTGGAAAGATGATATATATTTGGCGGCCCAATTTGATTTCTGATTTGATGAAATCCATTACTTGTGGACGAGCATATTCGAAGCGATGAACGGTTTTTATAGGTTGCCTACCAGGAGGGAGTTCATCCATAACACTGTAATCAAGGTCGCCATAAGCTGTCATAGCCAATGTGCGGGGAATTGGGGTTGCAGTCATTACCAATACATGCGGAGGAATTTCGCCTTTTTCCCAAAGTTTAGCACGTTGTGCAACGCCAAAACGGTGCTGTTCGTCAACAATTGCCATTCCTAGCTTTTTGAAAACTACTTCTTTTTCAATGAGAGCGTGGGTTCCGATGAGGATATCCACTTCACCAGCAGCAGTGGCTGCTAACACTTTTCTTCTTGCTGCAGATTTTACAGATCCAGTAAGCAATTCAATACGCAGAGGCAATTCAAAAAGTAGCGTACGAATACCATCAAGGTGTTGGCGAGCTAAAATTTCTGTGGGTGCCATTAAACAACTTTGAAAGCCATTATCAGCGGCTATCAGCATTGTCATTAAAGCAACAATGGTTTTTCCGCTACCCACATCACCTTGTAACAAGCGGTTCATTTGTCTGCCATAAGCAGTATCTTGTCTAATTTCTTTTAATACTCTTTTTTGGGCTCCTGTTAAAGCGAATGGCAGATGCTTTGAATAAAAATCGTTGAACAATTTGCCAACAGATTCAAAAACGATTCCCTTAGAAAATCTTTTTCTACCTTCCCTAGCCATGCTTAGGCGAACTTGGGCAATATACAATTCTTCAAATTTCAAGCGAACAATAGCCCGTTCATACCATTCAGGCGATAAAGGAAAATGTATGTTTTTCAAGGCTTCCCATCTACTTAATAGATGTAATTCATCAATGATTTGTTGTGGTAAAAATTCTGGGACATCCCTTTCGGAGATTAAAGCCATTAGTGCGATGGTGAGTTTTCCTAAGTTTCGACCGTTTAGGCCTTTGGATTTGAGTTTTTCGGTTGCTGGATAAACGGGTTCTAGAAACTCCTTTTTTTCGGGGTTTCCGGGAGTTACCAATTCCAATTCAGGATGTGTAATTTGAGGTTTACCCATAAAGAAAATGGGCTTCCCGAAAACCAAATATACCTGCCCCAATTCCAAAGATTTCTGCACCCACTGGATATGTTGAAACCAAGTAAGTTCAAGTGTTCCGGTTCCATCTCTCAATTCTGCTACCAATCGAGTTGCTCTTCCAGCACCTAGCACTTGAAAGGAAACCAATTTCCCTGAAACCTGCACGTAATCATTTCCGGGGAAAATGTCTATGATGCTTTTTACCTGAGTTTTGTCGATATGTCTTATTGGGAAATGTTCCAACAAATCTCCAAACGTGAATATGTTCAACTCCTTTTTAAGCAAATCTGCCTTAAAAGGTCCAACACCTTTAAGGAACTCTATGGAATTGTTTAATATGGGAGAAACGTAGTTTATGGCTATTTTTTTTCTTGCAAATATACTTTAATGTAACTTATTTATTGATTTGCCACGAATGCACGAATATTATCTAATAACTAACTACTAACAACTAATTACTAACTACTAACAACTATTTTTCAATTGATTTGCCTCCTTGCTTTTTCCCAGATATGATTTTGTTCACCTTGTAAAAACTTGAAAAACCCTTTCCAAACAGACAAATGCATAAACACAAAATAAAACGGAACAATCAAAATACTAAAATGTTTTGCTTTTCGCACTATCAAAATATTGCCTAATGCGGCCAATCCATAAAATACAAACTGACCTATCATAAGCAAATCATAACATAAACCTTGTTTATTTACAACAAAAACAATATTCAAAACAAACAATAATGGTAATGCTATTGGACAAACCGTCCATCTAAAAAGTCGGTGCGATATATATTGAAAAGAAAGTTTTCCATACTTAAATACATTGAGCAGTTCTTTAAAATAAAAAATAGATTGAAAAGCTCCAGCACTAATTCGAGTTTTTCGCTTTTGCTCATCCGCAATTGAAAAGGAAGGAGCTTCAATTGCATAGGCTTTTGGCTCATATTTCACAACATATCCCATTTTACAAACATTTAGCGATATACACAAATCATCTAAAACATTTGAAGAATCATTAAAAGTGAATAAATTTTTTCTTACCGAAAACAACTCGCCCGCAGCACCTACAACAGTATAGAAATCAGATTCCAATTGTTTTACGATTGACTCGTATTTCCAATAAAGCCCCTCAGCAAATCCACTCCCTAAAGTTGCAGCGTGAACTCTTTTTTCACCTGAAACGCCCCCAACTTTTAAATCTCTATAATGATTTACCATCAACCTTATCGATTGATTGTTCAACATTGTATTCGCATCACTAAAAACGAGAATTGAATCGTTTGAAACAGATGCTACGGCTCGATTGATTGCATCCATTTTTCCTCTTCTTTCGGGTTGAAAAAGCAATTCAATTTGAGAAAACTTTTTTATTAAAGAAACTGTGTTGTCTGTTGAACCGTCTGCAACAACTATAATCTTATATTTTTCTGAAGGATAATCAACATCAATTGCGTTTATGACTTTTTCCTCTATAAAATCTTCTTCGTTAAATGCGGCAATAATATGAACTACATCGGGAGTATAATTATGCAATTCATTTACAATATTGGACTTTCTTAAAATAATGATTGTATTCATCAATAACCCATACCCTAAATAGGTATAGAAAACGATACCTAAGAGTATCCAGAAAATGACTATTGATATTCCCATAAGTTAATGCTATAATAAAATTAAGTTTAAAATCTTATATAGCATTTGAAAATTGAGGAATGATTGATTTAAAGTAAGTAGATTGCGACCTTTAAAATTTGAAATATGCAAATTCATTGGATTGTTAAATCATTTGAAGAATTATTGCCTGAAGAGCTTTATCAGTTGTTGAGATTAAGAAGCGAAGTGTTTGTTGTTGAACAAAATTGTGTTTTTTTGGATTTAGACAATAAAGACCAGCAAAGTATTCATTTGATGGGGTGGATAAACAACAATATAGCAGTTTATGTTAGAATATTGCCACCTGGATTGGCTTATGATGAACCTTCGATTGGGAGGGTGGTTTCTTCTCCAGCATACAGAAGAACAGGTGCAGGAAGAATTTTAATGGAAAAAGCCATTGAACTAACTTCTGATATGTATAAAGGTGAAAATATTCGCATTGGGGCACAATATTATTTGAAAAATTTTTACGGTTCATTAGGATTTGAGATTCAAGGAGATATCTATCTTGAAGATGGAATCGACCATATTGAGATGTTAAAAACATGCTAATTTTAATGGCTATTCATCGAAAATCCAATAAAAACTAAAATAAAAACAACAAAGCAGTCGTTATTGGATTAGTCCAAAACTTTTTGAAAACTAATCCCGTAACCATGAACAAACTTATACGCAAAGACCGTATTGTGTCTACTATTCAAGCTTTTTTGCCATTAGCTCTAGTGGTTGTTTTATTGAATTTTTTACCTACTCATTTAAATGCACAATCCAAATATGAGTTTGGTGTTAATGTTGGCCCCTCTAATTTTTTAGGAGATCTTGGTGGAACACAAGGAAAAGGACAAACATTCCTGAAAGACAACAATATCCAAATGACCAAGTTAATGAAAGGGTTGTTTTTCACTTACGCTCCTAGCCCATATTTAGGTATTAGAGCCGCAGTTAATTTTGGTTCATTAGAAGGTGCAGACAGTGTAATTAAAGGAATGGGAGGTCTTGAAGAAGCACGTTTGGTAAGAAACCAAAGTTTCCAATCTTCCATTTTTGAATTTAATGTTTCTGCCGAAGTTTTTCCTACTGTTTTTTTTGAAGTTGATCCAACAGATGTATTTCATAAAATTAGACCTTACGGTTTAATTGGGATTGGTGTATTTCGTTTCAATCCACAAGCACAATATACAAACAGTGCTGGTGCTAAACAGTGGGTAGATTTACATTCATTGCGAACAGAAGGACAAGGAATGCCAAATTATACGGACAGAAAAATGTATAGCCTTACTCAAATCAATATACCTTATGGGGTTGGTATCAAATATTTTTTAAATGAAACTTTCAACATTAGTTTCGAAGTTGTAAATAGATTAACATTTACAGATTACATTGATGATGTGAGCACACAATATATAGATCAACAAGATTTCTATAACTATTTTGGAGCCAATTCTCCTCAGGCAGCAATCGCTGCACAGATGGCTAACAAATCAGATGTTGTAACAGGCAATTTAAATAGATCAGGCTATTCCGCAGGCGATCAAAGAGGAAATGCAACAAACAATGATGCTTACTATGCTTCTACAATAAAAATAGGTGTTTTCTTAAGAGGCATTAGAAATTCTGTTACTATTAGAAATACTAGATGTCCAATAGTAAAATTTTAAGTCTTAAGACCAGTTAATCCGTACCCCAACATTTTTAAAAAACCACAATTGTCGAAATGATTCAGACAATGTGGTTTTTTTTTAGTTATGAATTATGAATTATGAAAACCATTAACCATTAACAATTAAACATTAACAATTAACCCTGATTGATAATTTAACAGGGCAGACACACTGGTATGCCCCTAAAATTCATAATTCATAATTTATAATTACAACCCACTACTTCTTAATTCTCCGATTAACTCCATACGCTGCACCTGCTGCAAGCAGCAACGATAACCCGCCATCTAAGGGTGTATCTGTTCTGCTACCCGAACCTGATCCACCCGAGCCTGAACCTCCACTACTTGCATCTTCCGTATCGTCCGTAAATGCCGGAGGTGGTGGTGGGCCTTGAGCCCACACACTTACTCCGATAAACATTATAATTACTACTATTAAACCTGTTCTTAAATGCTTTTTCATCGCTATATTTTTAATGAATTTTTTTATTGAATGATGAATTTCTCTGTGAAATCAATTCCCTCGCCGCTCAATCGTACATAATAATTTCCAGTTTTGAATGCTGATGGTAATGTGGTTTTGATTATTGCATTTACTCCATCATAAACCATTTCCTTGCTGAAAATCGTTCTACCAGCTACATCGGAAACAATCATCTTGTAACTTCCCTTGGTCAATTGCGACAATTTTAGGTTCAACACTTTACCTACAACCGGATTTGGTGCTACTGTTACCAATGGCATCATGCTTCCCGTTTTTACAGTTATTATATTGCTGTACTGCAACTGTCCGTTTACACTGCTGCCTTTGATGCGGTAATAATTAACACCCGCTAGAGGATTGTTATCGGTATAGTTGTAACGATTGCTAGCTGCTAATCCGTTTACCGGTGGTTGCTCGCCTAATTTAGTAAACACCGTTCCGTCGGCACTACGCTCAATGGCATATCCTTGCATCTCTCTTTCGTTCAATGCCTCGTACTGCAACACAATCGCGTTGCCTTTGGATGCACCTGTCAATATTAAACCGCTTACCGGCAATGCTGCATTGGGAATAAATACAATCTTGAAGCGATCATGCGCTTTGCTTGCTGCAATACTGTTGTCGATGGTATAACTGTAATCGGTATTGCCGCTGAAGTTGATGGGCGTCAAAGTATTGGTATAACCATCTTTCAAC
>CAMBYC010000001.1 GCA_945871875.1 Sphingobacterium thalpophilum | reverse complement strand
CTTCTATAAATCTCGGTTGCATGCCGAGCAAAATCCCTTTAAAGTACTAATATACAAAACCTAATTTGTAAAAACTCGCTTGGTTAAACTTCCACTTAAAGAAGCAAAACCAGCTACTAATGCTCCTATAAAAGCTGTTAAGATTATTAATAATATTGGATTATCAGCTTTTAAAATTAGCAAAGATATTTTGTGCGTAAACAAAAAATCGTTTCTAAAACTTATTGTATATGTCATAACTCCCCAAAAGAAAAACAACGCTAAAAACCCTGATAAAAATGCTTTCCAAGGTGTTAGTTTAATAAAAGCAGGAACTAAAAAAGCTGAGATTGCAATACTCCACCAAGGTAAAAAAAGTCCTAAACTAAAAGCCAACAATGCGATACTAATTGTACTTGCTAAAAATTTCATAACAAATAATGTATTATTTACTAAAATGTAGTGTTGATTGAATTCTTTTGTCTTTTACTTCAGAGGGTTGCATCATCCATAATTTATAATATTTCCCTGCAGCCCAAGTTGAAGCGAAATTATCATAATATTTACTACCGGGATTACCACTTTGTCCTCCAGGAAAAACTCCGTAAGCTTCAGTAGGGGTAGTTAATTGTACTATCATTTTCCAGCTTGGTCCATGATCGTGGGTGGTGGCATTAATTATATTTTCGCCCCCTCCTACTGGCAAATGCTCTTTGGCAAATGGCATAGTAGCAGTTCTTAAAAGATGATACAATGTGGTGTTTTTATAATTACCCCAAGTAAGCTTATTCTCTTTTTCCAATTGTACAAGTTGCTTTGTACATTTTTTTAATGAAATAGTAACTGCATCTGAAAGTGTTTCAACTTTAGTTGTATTGCTATTGTCAATAAAAGAAAATGCTGAATCTTTTAATAAGTTTTCTACCAATGTATATCTTACGGGCAAACTTATTGGCAAATCATTTTTCATCAAATCATCTTGAAATACATATTGACGCAATGAATCTAACCAATGTGCAAAAATGGTTGGACCTTTTTCGTTTATATCGCTATAAAAGTTCCAATTGCTGAGCATTTTAACATATTTTTTTTCATCTGCATTTAATAATAAAAGATTTACATTCTTTAACAATATGGGTACAGCTGTTTCTGCCAATACATTATAAGTATCATTTTGAAGTTTTTTCATATCATCAGGCGTTGCATCTGTGATTGAAGATAATCTTCTATTGATGCTAATTCCTCGGTACATATCATATCTGCCAGGAATAAAATATGGATAAGTAGAATCAACTGGACGTTGATTTGCACTACTAATATAACCTTGAATAGGATTGATTATATGGGGATTATCTTGTTGTGGTATAAAACCTTGCCACATATAAGAACTATCCGATCCTGGCATAACAAATTTTCCTTGATCTTGCCATCTTAAGGGGAAGGTACCTTGTTGCCACAATGCAATATCACCATCTTTTGATGCAAAAAGCATATTTTGTGCTGGAGCATTAAAATATTTTATAGCTTCTAGATAATCATTATATGTTTTTGCCCTATTCAACAAATACCACATTTTCAATGCATTAGAAGGATCATGTGCTATCCATCTTAATGCATAAGCTTTTTTTGTTTTTAATTTATCAGGGAAACTTTCATCATACATTACAGGACCAAAAACGGTATAAGAAACTGTATCTAACACTTCATTTTGATCTTTTATTGCTATATGTTCGATTCTAATATTTGAATTTTTCCATTGATTATTGAACCAATAAGACAATCTTGATTTGTCTCTAAAAGTTATTTCATAATAATCTTTCATATCTCTTCCGGCATTGGTAAATCCAAATGCGATATTGTCATTAAATCCAATCATGACCCCTAAAATCCCTGGGAAGCTTACACCATAAACATTAAAATTGGGGGTATTGATTTGCATTTCATACCAAATTGAGGGTAGAGTTATACTTAGATGCGGATCGTTACACAAAATGGGCTTGCCAGATTTTGTTTTAGAACCACTTAAAGCCCAATTGTTGCTTCCGTTTGAAGGATTAGGTTTAAACTCTTGGGTATACCAAATGGAATCTTTTCTATGAAAATAAACGGAATCAGCATTTGATGGCGCTACAGGAATTGTAGTATTTGAGTAAAATTGTGTGCCTTTTGGAATAATTGGTGATAAAGAATCTTGAACATCAGGGTACAAAATTTTGAATTTTTCTTCTCCAAGCAATCTCAATGCATTGGTAAATTCAAAATCTGTATCAAAACCGGCTAAGTCGTTTGTCATAGCTTTATAAAAAAGAGCAGATTTAAGGTTTGTCCATTTTTCAGGAGTGTATCCTAAAAGCTTGTATTCAACTGGCAAGTTTGAGGAATTTACGGTGGCGATATATGCATTCACACCTGCTGTGTAAGCATCCATAGATGCTTTTGTAGTGACATCTTCCTCCATCATTGCTAAAGCACGTTCAGCACCATAAACCATTCCCATTCTTCGCATGGTTCTATCATAATTTAGACCTTTCTCACCAACAATTTCACTAACTCTGCCGGCTGCGGCATAAGTTTGAAATTCCATTTGCCACAACCTAAAACTGGCATGTAAATAACCTTGAATAAAATAGGCATCATTATCATCTTTTGCAAAAATATGGGGTACTAAGCGCTCATCAAAATACACATCACCTTTTCCTTTTAACGCTGGAAATTTTAAATTTCCTCCAAAATCACTATCCTTAGGCTCTGCATTTTGCCATAATCCTTCTTGTGGACTCAATAATTTTCCAAGAGGGGCAGGCAAAACCTTTTTAGAATCAAGAATTACAATCAAAGCTATAGTTACTGCAACGGATATTGTCAAAAACAACATTCTCATACCAAAAATGAATTAAGATTGTAATATAAGAATAAATCCAATTGAAACAGGCAACTGTTCATTTATAAAATCTAAAATCGCATCAATAACCAAGATGTTAAAAATTTTTAGGTCTACAATTGCTTACCGATAGAAAAGTGGCTTGATTATAAAGCCATAATAATGATAGGATTAGAATTAAAAGGCAATCGAATTATTAAACCAAATGCAAGGAATCTTTAAAATATTTTTCCAATTGGTGCCAACTCAATTGTGGTAGTATCTTTTTTAAATCTGTAAGTTTATCTAGGTTTTTTTGTAAAAATAACTGATGTGCGTTAGTTTCTGGGTGAAAAGATTTGTGGGCACGAGCAGCATTCAACGTGTTTATTTCTTTCATCCATCCTAAAGATTCTTTATCAATGAAGGCTGTAATAAATTTTTCCCATACATACTGCGTAGCTAAATAATTGGGGTGTGTCATGTCTTCAGCAAAAAATCTATAATCTCGAAGATCATCTAAAACCAATTCGTAGGCTGGGAAATAAAAAACATTTGAAAAGCTCTCCGCTAATTGATGAACTGCCTGAATCAACATTGCTTTACTTCGATTGTTTTCAACAAATCCATCACGCAAATGTCTAACTGGACTAATTGTTAAGATTATTTGCAATTTTGGATTAAAATCAGCCAATTTATTGAAAAGTTCAAAAAAATCATGTATAATTTCATTGGAAGACATTAGTCGTCTAGAAAAATAATTAGCAGGCATTTTATGACAGTTTGCAGCAGCTTCACCAGTTGCTAATTCATAAACAAATGAGGATCCTAATGTGAGAATTAGCCAATCGCATGATTTTAACCAATGGTGAGCATTGTCTTGTGTTTGATTAATTTCTGAAGATAATTTTTCAGGATTAATATTAGAAAATCTACTATGGTATTGCCAGCTGTAATATACTTCGTTGTGTAAAAAGAAATCAGTTGATTGATAACGTTTATTTTCAATATAAGAATTAATAGAATTTAGAATGCTTTTAGGGTTAAACAAAATTCCGTTAGGATTCATTTCTACTTGAAATAACATTTGTGCCAATTTTTCTCCTAAATTTTCTGTAAAACAAGATCCACATAGCATTAATTTGTTTTTAATATTGATTTGCTCTTTGAAGGCCGGCAGTTGCAATTCTTTTCTAAATTCCATAATTAAGTGATGCTATTAAATCAATGCACAAAGTAAGAATATAGATTGGAAGATAAATAATCAATTTTTGTATTTATTTTTGAGGATATGTCAACATTAATTACAGGTGCAACGGGATATATAGGTTCGATATTAACCAAAAAGTTAGCGGATAGTGGAGAAAAGATTAAAATTTTATGCAGAAGCAATCCAAATATTGCTGCTTTTCAGCATGAAAACATTTCTATAGTTAAGGGCGATATCATGGATAAAAAATCTCTTTCAATTGCTTTAGAAGGTGTAGATAAAGTTTACCACATGGCCGCTTATGCTAGATTGTGGGCAAAAGACCCTGATATTTTTCGTCAAATCAATGTAGAAGGAACAAGAAATGTATTAGAAGCATCGCTAAATGCAGGTGTGAAAAAACTAGTATATACTTCAACTGCAGGTGTAATTGGACCATCCAAAGACCATCCTATGCGAGAAACAGATACCCGAATCATGGGTTTTTTTAATGAATATGAAGAAACCAAGGCTAATGCAGAAAAAGTAGCACTTGAATTTGTAGCAAAAGGATTAGAAATTTGTATTGTAAATCCATCAAGAATTTATGGACCAGGCCTTGATACTGGCAGTAATCCGGTTACTAAAGTGGTAGAAATGTATATGAAAAACAAGTGGAAAGTTATTCCAGGGAATGGTAGAGATATAGGTTCTTATTGTTATATAAACGATGTTGTAGATGGTTTAATTGCCGCTATGGAAGTTGGGAAAAATGGGGAAAGATATATTTTTGGAGGAATTAACGCAACATTTAATGAACTAATGCAAACCATCAACAATCAAACTGGAATATATAAAAAGTTACCACATTTGCCCTTTACTATTTTATTAGGCTTTAGTTACATTTTAGAAACTATTGCCCAAATAACGGGTAAACCACCATTAATAACTCCAAAATGGGTAAAGAAATACAATTACAATTGGGCTTTAGACAGTTCTAAAGCCATAAAAGAATTGAATTATAAAATTAGAAATCTTGATGAAGGAATAAAACTTACCGTTGATTGGGTTAAACAAAACAGAATGTAAATTTTAGTCAACTAAATATCAATGAAGTTCAACACGCTGCCTGAAAGCCTCATACAGAATAATACCAGAAGCAACACTTACATTGAAAGAATCAAAGTCAGGTGACATTGGTATGGTGAACCTAGCGTCAGCAGCTTTGCTTAAAAAAGGTTGCACGCCTTTGTCTTCGGCTCCCATTATTACGCAATAAGGGTCTTGCCAATTTATAGAAGAAAATTTTTGATCAGATTGCATTTCAGCAGTGGCAATTTGTATTCCATTTAAATGAAGTGTATCAACTGCTTTTAAAAGACTGCCTACCCTGCAAATGTGTAATTTATGAATGGCACCTGCTGAAGATTTTATAGCTTCTTCATTAATTGCACCAACCCCTTTATCTGGAATAATAATAGCTTGGGCACCACAACAAACTGCACTTCTAGCTATTGCACCAATATTTCTCACGTCAGTAATTCCGTCAAGCATTATAAATAAAGGAGCTTTACCTTCATTAACAACATAATCTATAACCTCTTGTAAGTCTAAATAATTCACCAATCCTGCTACTGCAATTACACCTTGGTGGTTTGCTCTACTTAAACTATTTAATTTTTCAGGCGGCACTACATTTATAGGTATTTGTAGAGCTTGGGCTTTTTTCCGTATTTCAAATAGAATTTCACCCGTAAGATTTTTTTGTAGAAAAATTCTTTCTATTTGTTTTCCTGCGAGTAATGCTTCTATGACAGGTTGTCTACCAATTATATATGAAGGTTTTGATATCGGTTTCAATCGTTACTATTTTTTTCTAACAATAAAATTTTTACGTGCAAAATTGCGGCAATAGACATTGAATCGGTGATTTCACCATTCAAAACCATTTGATATGCTTTTTCAAATGGTATTTTTAACAACTTTAATTCTTCCGTTTCTTCTGGTGCTGCAGTTTCAAATTGCAAATCTCTGGCAAGAAAGATATGTCCAAACTCATCTGTTACAGAATTTGAAGTATGAATGTCTAAAATTTTTTCCCAATTGTTTGCAATAATGCCTGCTTCTTCAAGCAATTCTCTTTTTGCAGTATCAATTGGTTCTTCACCTTCTGAGCCACCACCTTCTGGGATTTCCCAAGAATACTGATTTAATGTGTATCGGTATTGACCAATTAAAAAAGTATTTTTTTCTTCATCTAACACAATTACACCAATGGCTTTGTTCTTAAAATGAACTTTACCATAAATACCTTTACCGCCGTTTGGATTAATTACATCAAATTCGGTAATCTTTATCCATGGGTTTTCATATATCTCTTTTGCTGCAATAGTTTTCCAGGGATTTTGCTCCATTTTTATAAGAGAATAAATAGGAAAAAAAAGCCTCCCAAAGGAGGCTTTTTTTAAGCTATGTTAAATGATTTTTTTATAGTATCTACGTAGTCTAACTTTTCCCAAGTAAACAATTCAACAGTAACTGTTTTCTCATTTCCTTCAGGAGATCTATAGGTTTTGGTAACTATTTCAGATTTACGACCCATGTGACCATAAGCAGCGGTTTCACTATAAATTGGATTTCTAAGTTTTAACCTCGTTTCAATTGCATAAGGACGCATATCAAAAATATCATAAACAATTTTTGCAATTTCACCGTCAGTCATGTTTACTCTCGATGATCCGTAAGTATCAACAAAAATATTCATTGGTTTTGCTACACCAATTGCGTAAGAAACTTGTACTAATATTTCATTTGCAATTCCAGCGGCAACCATATTTTTTGCAATATGACGAGCGGCATAAGCAGCACTACGATCTACTTTTGAAGGGTCTTTTCCGCTGAATGCTCCGCCACCATGTGCTCCTTTCCCTCCATAAGTATCTACAATTATTTTTCTACCAGTTAATCCTGTATCTCCATGTGGTCCGCCAATTACAAATTTACCAGTTGGATTAACATGATAAATAATACTATCGTTAAACAATGCTTTAATTTCATCTTTACATTTAGCAATAACCCTAGGTATAGCTATATTTATGATATCACTTTTAATTACTTCCAACATTTTAATTTCGTCTGCAAAATCATCATGTTGAGTAGAAACTACAATTGTGTCAATTCGTATTGGCTTGTGGTTATCATCATACTCAATTGTAACTTGACTTTTTGCATCAGGACGTAAATAGGTAATTGAAGGATGACCTTCTTTTCTAATTGCAGCAAGTTCTTGTAAGATTTTATGAGCTAAATCCAATGCTAATGGCATGTAATTGTCGGTTTCGTTTGTAGCATAACCAAACATCATCCCTTGATCACCTGCACCCTGATCTTCTGGATTTTGCCTTTCAACACCACGGTTTATATCATCAGACTGCTCGTGAATTGCTGAAATAATTCCGCAAGACTGAGATTCAAACATGTATTCACTTTTGGTATACCCGATATTTGCAATTACTTTTCGGGCAATCTCTTGTACATCTAAATAAGATTTAGATTTTACTTCGCCAGCCAAAACTACCAATCCTGTTGTAACTAATGTTTCACAAGCTACTTTAGATTGAGGATCCCAAGCTAAAAAATTATCAATCAATGCATCAGAAATTTGATCTGCTACTTTATCTGGATGTCCTTCTGAAACACTTTCTGAAGTAAATAAATAAGGCATAATAGGTAAGATTTAATTTATCTTTTTGGTTAAAGGTTTATTAAAAATATTTGGTTTGGAATTATAGTTTTGAATATACGATTCGTAAAATCATTTTTTGGGTTTTATTGTTTCCACCACCTAATTTCACTCTTCCTTTTGCTAATACATTTGCCTTTTGCAAAATATAAAGTTTATTGTATTGAATATAGTTAGGAGCAGATAAATAAATAATGTTGTTTGAATAGTTGCGTGTTATAATTCCTTGCAAATATCTTGATAGGTTAAATTTATACTCAGCAATTGAAGCACCCAGTGGACCATTAACTATCTTTTTGGCACCTCCCAGTAAAGCTGGAGAATAGGAGCCTTGAGAAAAACCATCTAAAATAAACGGATTTAATGATTTAGAAGTACTATCGAAATAGTCAGCATATATTATATCTGGAGCAGAAAACACATCGTCTTGTTGTCCAAAGGAAGGAATTTGCTGCATACTTAATTCTGCTTTGTGTATAACAACATTTCCCTTTTTTGCTTTAAAAATATCTAATGCAGGAATTCTAATGGTACAATTTGTTCCGGGGCTGGTTTGTATGTAAACCACACTATCTTGGCCAGCTTTGAAAGAGTTTTGAGCTGCGGAATTATTATAGTTTCTGCTAATATTATTTGCATAACCTGTTGTAGTTGTATATCTTAAAACTATTGATGCAGTGTCTTTTGAAGAAGCTGTATCGTATCTATAATATAACTTGACATAAGAGTTGGAATCACCTAAATTAAATCCCATAATTGCATTGGCAGAAGTGGTGTTTACATCTGGAACAACAGCAAACCCTTTTGAGAAACTTCTAAACAATGAATCACTCAATAAAGGATTGTTATTAATAGAATTAGGATGTAAAAGTGCTTCGCCAAATGATTTATTTAGAGGGATTCTCAATTGGTTTGCTAAAGATTGACCAAGAAGTTTAAGAGAATCATTTAAAATTGAGGGTGCAAAAGTTTTTGATCCCAACAAAGCTTTGTAAGTTGTTGTAAAATTTGTTTTGTAAGTTGAATCCGATCTTAAAATACTATCCAATTCAAAAACATTAAATTTCTGAATTTGATTGGTGTCACCATAAACCATACCATTCCATGACATACACAACACTACAGAATCTAAATATAAACTATCTAAAACTTGGAATGTAACTGGAAATCCTGATGGTAAAAATTGAAAAAACATTGAAGCACTAGTTTTTCCAAATTGGACATCATTATTGATTTGACCTGCTATTAATTCAGGGGTTCCGCCTTCATATACCGAAAGAATACTAGGTAAAGCAGTATCACTAACCAATCCATTTTCTGTTGTAACCTCAAGAGTAGTATCGAAAGTAATTATATTGTCAATAATAGGCAATAAGTCAGTACCTATATCAGTTGACTTAATTTTGTTACAACTATAGTTAGAAACCAAAAAAATCAATGATGCACTAAAAGTCAAAAAAGTCAAAAATTTTATCCTATTCACTTCAAAAATTTAAAAAAATAAAATTATTTATTATTTGTCCGCAAGATCGCGATACAATTGTAAATAATCTGTTAAATCAGAATTTGGGTCAAAAGGAATTACTTTTTTCCCTTTAATTTTACTTATTTCTTCAGCAAGTTGAGGGTCAACCAATGCAGAACCAAGTGTGATTGCGTCTGCATAAGCAGCGGCTCCTCTGAACATTGCTAAATTATCACCAGACTTATACAGTTCCAAATCTATTTCATTGAGATTGCTGTGAATCATTGCTTTTTTTACAAATTCTTCACCTAAATTCTCATTAAAAGTTTGTTGACCAATTGTATAAATCACTTTAGAATTTCCAAAAACAGGTTCTTTTTTATACACTGTTTTTAGATAACATGGAATTAAGCCCGTCATCCAGCCAGAAACATGGATGATATCTGGTGGCCATCCAAATTTTTTAACTGTTTCTAAAGCTCCTTTACAAAAAAATACTGTTCTCAAAGCATTATCTTCAAACCATTTTTCATTTTCATCAGTAAATACAAATTTACGTTTAAACATGTCTTCATTGTCTAAAAAATAAACTTGAAGGCGTGCATTTGGTAAAGAAGCTACTTTAATTTGTAATGGAAAATCGTCATTATCTATTGAAACATTTATTCCTGATAATCGAACAACTTCATGTAATCTGTGTCTGCGCTCATTGATTACGCCAAAACGTGGCATTATACATCTAATTTCAAAACCTGCATCATTTGCTTTAATCGCTAATTTACTAATGATTTCAGAAAAATCTGTCAACTCTAGGTAGGGCGACATTTCGTTAGCTATGATTAATATTCGTTTCTTTGCTGACATTCAGGTTAACTTTGATTGGTTGGAATTGTATCGAAGTTTTGCAAAAATAAGGAAACTTGCTCATACACTATTTTAAATTACAATATTGTTGTATTATGATTATCTACAAGGAGGGAAAAAAATTAGAAAATCACCTAAATTCACTAGGATTTGAAAATAAAATTGGATTTGTACCTACAATGGGTGCCATTCATAAAGGGCATATTAGCTTAATTGAAAAGGCAAAATCCGAAAATAAGATTGTTGTGTCAAGTATTTTTGTTAACCCTACGCAATTTAATGATCAAAAAGATTTTATAAATTATCCAAAAACAATTGAAAATGACATTTTATTGTTGACTAAAGCAGGTTGTGATGTTCTTTTTTTGCCAACTGTTGAAACAATGTATCCTTTAGGAATAGAGATTTTGGAGCATTTTGAATTAGGGTATTTAGATACAATTTTAGAAGGAAAACATAGACCAGGCCATTTCCAAGGAGTTTGTAATATTGTATTCCGTTTATTGTCTATAATAAAACCACAAAAACTTTATTTAGGAAAAAAAGATTACCAGCAATGTTTGGTTATAAAAGAAATGATTAGCTTAAAAAATCTTCAAGTTTCAACTATAATATGTGAAACAGTTAGAGAAATAGATGGATTAGCCATGAGCAGCAGAAATTTAAGATTATCAAAAGATGCTAGAATTAAATCTTCTAATCTTTACAAAATGTTACAATTTTGTAAAGATTCTTTATGTCATGGTGAAATTGAATGCCAACTATCTTTTCCAAAAGAGCAGTTAAAACTAAATGACTTTAGTTTTGATTATTTTGAAATTGTGAATGCAAATTCTTTGAAACCCATTACCTATTGGGATGGGAAAGAACCAATAATGATTATTGTAGCTGTTTTTCTCGATGGCATAAGATTAATTGATAATCTTGTGTTTTAAAATGTTTTTTAATATAAAAATATTTAGAACAGAAATATAATAAAAACATTTTTTTATTGTTTTTAAAAAAATAATTCAAATTTTATAATATAATTTTTCAAATAAAACTCAATAAATACACATAATGAAAAAACTTCTTTTATTATTGTTGCAATATGTAATTTTTTTAGGGTCAGGAATATTTCTGATTTGGTTTACTACTCGAAATCTTACACCTGATGAAATTACAAGCATGAAAAATGCACTTAAAAATGCAAACTATATTTGGATTTTACCAGTGATACTAGTGTTATTAATTAGTCATTATAGCAGAGCATTAAGATGGAAAATATTAATGAAACCAATTGGAATCAATCCAAGTACAGCAAATACATTTTTTTCAGTAATGATTGGTTATTTTTTTAACTTATTAGTTCCTCGTTTGGGTGAGGTAATGAAATGTACTTTACTTGCAAAATATGAAAAAACCCCTGTAGATAAACTCATTGGAACTATGGTAGCAGAAAGAGCTGTTGATTTGCTCACACTTTTACTAATCATTTTTATAACCGTAATTTCTCAATTTAATACTATTGGAGGATTTGCTTTAGATTTAATTCAAACTTTTCTAAACAGTAAATCCGGAAATTTTGATGTAATAAAAATTTTGATTTTTGTAACATCAATTGTTTTATTCTTTTTCATAATTCGATTTATCTTTTTCAGATTTTCTGAGGTTAAAATAATTAGTTCAATTAAAAACACATTTCAAAGAATTTTAGAAGGGGTAACTAGCATAAAAAATGTTGAAAACAAACCTGCCTTTATTTTTCATTCTATTTTTATTTGGGGAATGTATTTATTGAGCATAAGAATTGGTTTTTATGCAATGGATCCAGTTGCTCATTTAGGTATGTCGCCAGCTTTATCAATTTTAAGTATTGGAAGTTTAGCAATGATTGTTACACAAGGTGGAATTGGTGCTTATCAATTGGCTGTGCAAAACTGTCTAGAATTGTATAATATTGCCAATATTGACGGTTTGGCATTTGGATGGCTAATTTGGCTTGCTCAAACAATTATGGTTTTGGTAACAGGATTAATTTGTCTTTTACTTTTACCAATTTATAACAATAAAAAAGATGAAGAACTTAAATCTGTCGGAGAAAATATTTAATACTACTCAGTTAGAAGAACAAAATAAAAATTGGAAAACTGCCGGAAAAAAAATTGTTTTCACCAATGGCTGTTTTGATATTTTACACAAAGGGCACCTTGAAATTCTTACAACGTCAGCTTCTTTTGGAGATATTTTAGTGGTTGGCATTAATACGGACAATTCTGTGAAACGGTTAAAAGGACCTTTAAGACCAATTAACGATGAGGGTTTTAGATCAATAATGTTGGCTTCAATACAATACATAGATGCAGTAATTTTATTTGATGAAGAAACTCCTTTAAATTTGATAACCTTATTGACGCCAGATGTTTTAGTAAAAGGAGGAGATTATACCGTTGAGCAAATTGTTGGTGCAGATGTTGTTTTAAAAAATGGAGGTGAAGTAAAAATTGTACCAATAGTGAAAGGCTTTTCAACAACTAAAATTATTGAATCCATTCAAAAAATTTGAAAAACTTAACAATACAATCGAGCACCTTTAGGTAAATTTGAATAATTTTTAACTTATGGGAAAGTCGATTTCAATTATTCCAAGAGATATTAGCTGGTTGTCTTTTAATGCACGTGTTTTACAAGAAGCTGCTGACGAAACTGTTCCTTTAATTGAAAGGATTAAATTTTTAGGAATTTTTTCTAATAACTTAGATGAATTCTTCAGAGTTAGGGTTGCAGCATTAAAAAGAATGTTGATAATTGAGGCAGAAAAACACATGCACGTTGAAGATTCACCACAAAAAATATTAGATAATATTCAATTGATTGTACTCCAACAACAATCTGAATTCAACCGAATTTGGAAACAGATTTTAAATCAATTAGAACATAAAAATATTTTCTTACTAAATGAGAATCAATTAGATGAAGAGCAACAAGCTTTTGTTGTTAACTTTTTTGACGAACAAGTTAGATCTAATGTAATTCCATTAATGATTGAAAGTATTCCTACCCTTCCCTATCTTAGAGAGAAATCTATATACCTAGCCGTAGTAATGGCAAAAAAAGAAAGTGCCTACAATCGCAAATATGCTTTAATTGAAATACCAACACAAACAATATCCAGATTTGTATTGTTGCCCAAGCAGAACGAAAAAAATTATATAATCTTACTAGAAGATGTAATAAGATTTTGTTTGCCTAGAATTTTCTCTTATTTCGGTTTTGATGAATATCAAGCTCATGTAATAAAAGTTACAAAAGACGCTGAATATGATATTGATTATGAAGATGCACTTACTTTTTCGGCGAAAATTGAAAAAGGAATTAAAACCAGAAGAAAAGGAAAACCCGTACGATTGATTTATGATAGAGAAATAGACCCAGCCTTGTTGGAATATTTAATTCAAAGAATGGGGCTCACAAAAAAAGACCATTTAATTCCAGGTGGAAGAATTCACAATTTTAGACATTTCATGGATTTCCCTAACCAGGTTTTTGATAAAAAATCTCAAAGAACCAAACAATTAAACCATCCAGCACTTGAAAATACCTCAAGAGTAACAGATATTGTTTTAGCTAAAGATATAATGTTGCATTTTCCATACCATAATTTTAATCCTGTAATTGATTTACTGAGAGAAGCAGCTATTGATCCAGATGTTACAACAATAAAGATTACAGCCTACAGAATGGCAAGGGCTTCAAAAATTATTAATGCCCTAATTAATGCTGTAAGAAATGGGAAGGAAGTAATAGTAATGCTGGAATTAAGGGCAAGATTTGATGAAGAAAACAACCTTGAATGGAAAGAAAAACTCGAAGAAGAAGGTGTAAAAGTTCTATTAGGTTTTCCAGACCAAAAAGTACATGCAAAAATTTGTATGATTCGAAAAAAATCAAATAGAAGTTTTATTAATTATGGTTTTGTAAGCACAGGTAATATAAATGAATCAACAGCAAAGTTTTATAGTGATCATTGTTTGCTCACTGCAAACAGAAATATTATGTCAGACATCAATAGGATTTTTAATTATTTAGAAAATCCTAAACCAAATTTAAAAACTTTAGAACTTTGTAAAACACTTTTGCTTTCACCAGGCATGATGAGGAATCACTTTATTTCATTAATCAATGCAGAAATCAAGCAAGCAACTTCTGGGAATAAGGCAGTAATTACCATAAAGCTTAATTCACTTTCAGATGAAATTATCATACAAAAACTGTATGAAGCTGCAATTGCAGGTGTAGAGATAAACATGATTGTTAGAGGAATATTTTGTGCAACAATAGATGCTGGAAAATTTAAAAAGAAACCAGTTGCCATTAGCATTGTTGACGAATATTTAGAACATGCGAGGGTTGTAGTTTTTCACAATAAAGGAAATGAAAAGGTTTACATTTCTTCAGCCGATTGGATGGTTAGAAATTTAGACCATCGAGTTGAAGCATCTTGCCCAATTTTTTCAGCTGAAATAAAAGAAGAAATCAAAACGATTTTGAATATTCAACTTAGTGACAATGTTAAAGCAAGAATCCTTAATCATAAAACAAGTAATGATTATGTAAAATCTGAAAATCCCCAGATTAGATCCCAAATAGAAATATATAATTATTTATTAGACAAAAAAAACAATTTTGTAAAGGTGGAACAATAATAATAATATAGATATTTGTATTTTATATATATTTTTTTCACCTTTTTATACAATTGCTATTTTGAAACTTGCAGCGATAGATATTGGAAGTAATGCGGCTAGATTATTAATATCTGAAGTAGTTGAAAATAGTAACGAAAAACCAGTATTCTTAAAAATCAATTTAATAAGAGTGCCATTGCGACTTGGGTTTGACGTTTTTGATACAGGTTCAATAAGCGAAGGGAAAGAGCAAATGTTATTGCAAACAATTAAAGCATATAAACATCTTTTAAATGCTTACAATGTGAAACATGTAATTGCATGTGCAACATCTGCAATGCGAGATGCTAAAAATGCAAAAGAAATCATTCAAAAGGTAAAAAAAGAAACGCAGCTTGATATTGATGTTATTAGTGGCGATTTTGAAGCAACTTTGATTTATGAAAACCATATTGCAGACAAAATGAATAAGGAACACTCCTACCTTTATATTGATGTTGGTGGAGGTAGTACAGAGCTTACTTTTTTCACAGAAGGTAAAATTTCTTTCAAAAAATCTTTTAATATTGGCACAATCCGAATTTTGAAAAATATGGTTTCAGATCAAACTTGGGATGAAATGAAAGATTTTATTAAAATTAATATTAAAGAAGGAAAAAAAACAACTGCAATAGGTTCTGGAGGAAATATCAACAAAGTTTTTTCTTTGTCAAAACGGAAAGACGGCAAACCACTTTCAATAGAAACCCTTCGAGATTACCATAAAGAGTTGAGCAACGTATCTGTTTATGAAAGAATTATGTTATATAATTTAAGAGAAGATCGTGCAGATGTAATTGTTCCAGCCTTATTTATCTATTTAAATGTTATGAAATGGGCAAATTGTGAAGAAATATATGTACCGAAAATAGGTTTGGCTGATGGTTTAATTCAACATTTATTTAAAAGTTTAAAGAAGGATAATTAGATACTTTATATAATTTTAAAGAAATTCAAAATGAGTGATCAAAATATAAAAAGAATAACTACGCATACGCTAACAACGATGAAATCAAAAGGAGAAAAAATAGCTATGTTAACAGCTTATGATTACTCTTTTGCAAAAATTATAGACGCTGCTGGGATTGATATCATCTTAGTTGGTGATTCTGCTAGTAATGTAATGGCAGGTCATGAAACAACGCTGCCAATTACTTTAGACCAAATGATTTATCATGCACAATCTGTTGTAAGGGGGGTAAAAAGGTGCTTGATTGTGGTAGATTTACCCTTTGGAACTTATCAAGGAAATTCTAAAGAGGCATTGAACTCTACCATAAGGATTATGAAAGAAACTGGAGCTCATGCTATAAAATTAGAAGGAGGCGAAGAAGTGGTTGATAGCATCAAGCGAATTATTTCAGCAGGTGTTCCTGTAATGGGACATTTAGGATTGACTCCTCAAAGTATTTATAAATTTGGAACCTACCAGGTAAGAGCAAAAGAAACTGCAGAAGCTGACAAATTAAAAAATGATGCAAAAAAGTTAGAGGAAGCAGGGTGTTTTGCAATTGTTTTAGAAAAAATACCTGCAATGCTTGCTAAGGAGGTTTCAGAAAGTTTAACGATTCCAACCGTTGGAATTGGTGCAGGAAAATTTTGTGATGGTCAAGTTTTAGTAATGCATGATATGTTGGGAATAAATCAATCTTTTAAACCACGTTTTCTCAGACAATATTTGAATTTGTATGAAGAAGTTGGAACTGCGGTACAACAATTTATTACTGATGTTAGAACAAATGATTTTCCTAATAACCAAGAACAATATTAAAGCAATTTAAAATGACAAATTTTCTTGAACAACTCGGTATTTCGTCACATAACCATGGGGCATCAACTGGTCAACATTGGTTGGGTGCATCGGGAGCAACAATTACTTCTTATTCTCCGGTTGATGGCAGCCCAATTGCCTCAGTTTTTACGGTAGATGAAGATGCATACCAATCAGTTATTTCAAAAGCAAATGAAGCATTTTTTGAATGGAGAAATTGGCCTGCACC
Organism: Sphingobacterium thalpophilum; assembly: GCA_945871875.1. Taxonomy (GTDB): domain Bacteria; phylum Bacteroidota; class Bacteroidia; order Chitinophagales; family Chitinophagaceae; genus Pollutibacter. Next base: position 91,141 of record CAMBYC010000001.1, on the reverse strand, counting down.
AAAAAGAGGTGAAATTGTTAGACAAATTGGAAATGAATTGAGGCTTTATAAAGAGCCATTAGGGAAATTGGTTTCTTGGGAAATGGGGAAAAGTTTACAGGAAGGATTAGGAGAAGTTCAGGAAATGATAGACATCTGTGATTTTGCAGTAGGTTTATCGCGTCAACTCTATGGATTAACAATGCATAGTGAAAGGCCAAACCATAGAATGTATGAGCAATGGCATCCATTAGGAATTGTAGGAATTATTTCAGCATTTAATTTTCCAGTTGCCGTTTGGAGTTGGAATGCAGCAATAGCTTGGGTTTGCGGAAATGTTTGCGTTTGGAAACCATCTGAAAAAACCCCTATTTGTGCTATTGCTTGTCAAAATATAATTTCAAAAGTTTTGAAATTCAATCAAGTTCCTGAAGGTGTTAGCAATTTGATAATTGGAGGACGGAATCTTGGAGAAACATTGGCAGCAGATTCAAACATGGCACTTGTTTCTGCTACTGGATCTACCCGTATGGGAAAATCTATAGCTGCAACTGTAGGTGCTAGATTGGGTAAAAGTTTATTAGAATTAGGGGGGAATAACGCTATTATTATTTCAAAAGATGCCGATTTAGATATGGCTGTAATTGGATGTGTATTTGGAGCTGTTGGTACAGCAGGTCAAAGATGTACTTCAACTAGAAGACTAATTATTCATGAATCTGTTTATGCTGATTTTAGCAAGAAACTTGTTCACGCTTATCAACAATTGCGCATTGGTAATCCATTAGATGAATCAAACCATGTAGGCCCACTAATAGATAAGGATGCAGTTGAAAATTACATCAACGCTACCAAACTTTGTAAAGAAGAAGGAGGTAATTTTCTTATAGAACCAGGAATACTTGAAGGTGATCAATATCTTGGAGGTTGTTATGTGCAGCCTTGCATTGCAGAAGTTTCTCCTTCTTATGAAATTGTAAAAAATGAAACCTTTGCTCCAATTTTATATCTGATGAAATATCAACAAATTGAAGAGGCTATAGCGATACAAAACAATGTTCCACAAGGATTATCATCAGCCATAATGACTTTAAACTTGAGAGAAGCTGAGTTGTTTCTTTCTTCATCTGGTAGTGATTGTGGAATTGCTAATGTAAATATTGGAACTAGTGGAGCTGAAATTGGAGGAGCTTTTGGAGGAGAGAAAGAAACAGGTGGCGGTAGAGAAAGTGGTAGCGATGCTTGGAAAGCTTACATGAGAAGACAAACTACAACAATTAATTATGCAAAAACAATTCCTCTAGCACAAGGAATAAAATTTGACTTATAGAATTGTTAATCTAAGCTATAATTAAAGAATAGGTTATTCAAAACCCACTCAAAATTATACATTTGTAAATAATAATTTTAAAATGACATCCAGAATTATAATTTTCGTTACTCTTTTTTTGTTTACAAATGGGTTTGCAATTGCACAACAACCAAATTCTGAACCTCCTAAAGGTTGGCATCTCTTAAATAATAAAGAGGGATATTGGGGAATTGGATTGGAAAAAGCTTATCAAACAACACTAAAAACCAAAACTTATAAGCAAACTGTAATTGTTGCGATTATTGATTCAGGTGTTGATACTACTCATGAAGACCTTAAATCCGTTTTATGGAGAAATCAAAATGAAATTCCTGGAAATGGAATTGATGATGACCATAACGGATACGTAGACGATACAAACGGTTGGAATTTCTTGGGAAATAGAAATGGCAAAAATGTAACTAAAGATAGTGATGAGGCATCAAGAGTTTATTATTTGTTTAAAAACAAATTTGGAAGCACCTCTATAGATACTTCTACATTTACCAAAATACAAAAGTCTGAATTTACACAATTTCAAAAGGCAAAATATCAAATAGAAACGCAAGGAAAGGAAGCAGCAACAATGGTATCAATATTAAAACCTTTAGTAGTTGATCTTCCTCAGAAAGACAGTATTTTAAAAGTTGCACTAAATAAAAACAGCTATACTGGTGAAGATTTATTGCTATTTAAACCGACTTCAAGAGATGAAGTTTTAGCTAAAAATTTGATTTTGGGATTGTTTCAACAATCACACCAGATGGATGTTTCAAACAATCTAATGATTCCAGAAATTATTTCTTATTATGAAGGAGAAAAATCAAAATTAGAATCATTAGAAAAAGCACCTAAAAATTACAGAGATGATATTGTAGGAGACAATTATTTTGATACAACAGATAGGTATTATGGGAACAATGATATAATGGCTTCAGATCCTTCCCATGGAACACACGTTGCGGGAATAATTGGCGCCGTTAGAGGCAATGGAATTGGAATGGATGGTATTGCTGAACACATAAAAATTATGGCAATTAGAGCAGTTCCTGATGGTGATGAACACGATAAAGATATTGCAAACGGCATTAGATATGCCGTTGATAATGGAGCCAAAGTTATCAATATGAGTTTTGGTAAATATTTTTCACCAGAAAAAAATTGGGTTGATGATGCTGTGAAATATGCTGAAAGCAAAGGCGTTTTGCTTGTTCACGCTGCTGGAAATGAATCTAGTAATGTAGATACAAAACCACATTTCCCTAATCCAAATTTACTTGAAGGTAAAAAATCTACAAATTGGATAACCGTAGGTGCTAGTGGACCAACAAATGAAAATTTAGTTGCCCCATTTTCAAATTATGGGAAAAATGATGTAGATGTATTTTCACCCGGAATGTCAATTTATTCAACTTTACCAGGATCAACTTATGGAAAAAATGATGGTACAAGCATGGCTAGTCCTGTTGTTGCTGGATTGGCGGCACTAATATTATCTTATTATCCAAATTTAACGCCCGTAGAAATTATACAAATTTTAAAACAATCTGCAACACGTTTTGATGGTAAAATGGTTAATCGTCCTTCAGAAAATGAAGAACCCGAGAAGATCCCATTGAACAGTTTAAGCGCTAGCGGATTAATAAATGCTGATGCAGCTTTACTTTTGGCAGATGTAATTTCTTCAAAAAAGAACAAAATGCCAACCATTGCTCAAAAGAAGGTTTTACCAAAATCTACTATAAAGAAATCAAAAAAAGGATAACATGACAAAACCTCATCCTAATGATTACCCACCATTTTATTCAACTTATATCAAATTGGTTTCTGATAACCCGATAAAAATTGTTTTTGCTCAATCATTTAAAGATTTTAAAAAGTTCGTAGATGAAATTCCTGAGACAAAAGCAAATTTTAAATATGAATTAGATAAATGGACAACAAGGCAAGTTTTACAACACATTATTGACACGGAAAGAATTTTCAACTTCCGAGCATTGTGTTTTGCAAGAGGAGAAAATCAAAGTATTCCAGGATTTGATGAAAATGAATATGCATTTCTTGCGGATGTTGATAATCGGAATTTGAATGAACTAAAAGAAGAACTTATTGTAATTAGAAAATCTTCAATTTTATTGTTTGAAAGTTTCAATATTACTATGTTACAAAGAAAAGGTATAGCAAATAATGCCGAAATCTCCGTAAATGCACTTGGATTTTGTATTGTTGGACATTCATTGCACCATTTTAATATTTTAAAAGAAAGATATTTGTAATCACCTTAATTCCTAATTCTTAAATGTTAATTGAACATTCCCTCTTATATCATTTGAAGATGCACCTACCATAAAAGTGTATGTTCCAATAGGAGTTATAAATTTTGATTGTTTTTCGTCCCAATACCTTAAAGCTGATTTTTTAATTGAAATGGTTGTTGTTGAAATTGATCCCCTTTTTATATTTACCCGTTTGAAACCTTGCAGTTGTTTTATTGGCAATGGAATATTTAAATCTGGATATTTTACATAAACTTGTACAACTTCATCTCCATCATAATTCCCCTGATTTCTAACATCTACCGAAATATTGACAACTGAATTTTTATCTTTAATCTTAATATTAGAATATTTAAATGAAGTATAACTCAATCCAAAACCAAATGGATAAAGTGTTTCACCTTTAAAATATTGATAGGTTCTCCCTTTTGATATGTCATAATCAAACATAGGTGGTAAATCTGATGCACTTTTATAATAAGTAATCGGTAGTCTTCCAGCTGGGTTGTAATCGCCAAACAATACATCTGCTATTGCATTTCCTCCCTGCTCACCAGGATACCAAGCGTTTAAAATGGCTGGTATGTTTTTGCTTATCCAAGGAAAAACCAATGAATTTCCAGCTTCAAACACAACAATAGTATTTGGATTTACCTCATAGATGGCTTTAATAAACAATTCCTGATCTGCAGAAAGTTTAATATCCTGCCGATCACTGCCTTCTTGATCAAAGTTTTTATTGATGCCTAAAACAGCCACTACCCTTTCTGATTGTTTTGCCGCGTCTATTGCACCTGCGAATAAATCCATCATTGTTTTTTGGTTTCCTGGATATTTCCAAAACAACTTGGCCAATGGCTCTCTTCTAGGATTGAAATATTCTGCCCGAATGGTATATTCTTTGCCCGCTTCCAAGGTATAATTTCCAAAACTGGATTGCAAAAACTTGCGTGTCCAAGAATTAATCACCAATTTGTCGTTGATGTATAATCTACAACCATCGTGAGCTAAAAAACCAAAATTGTATACACCTGAAATGGGTGCAACTATTTTACCTGTCCATCTCACAGACAAAGGATTTCTAGGAATAATGGCATCCGGTGGGCGATTTATAGGGTCCAAATCAATGTTTACTTCTACCCTAACTTTTCCAATTCTAGACAAGTCCTCACTTTGAAAATAGGATGTTTCCAAACCCCCAGGGAAATTACTGGCTGAAATTAGTTCATACCCTTCTAAGCCGTTTACGTTTATCCAGGGTTCTGCAATAATCTTAACGCTATTACCCAGATTTTTCTTGATTCCTTCAACAACCGAAACTGCAGGATTTGCAGGAATTCCGCTATAAGAACCAAATTCAGTATTGGCAGCATTGATGCCAATAACCGCAATGGAATGAATCTTTTTTCGATCAATGGGTAACAATTGTTGTCCATTTTTCAACAACACAATGCTTTGTTGAGCAGCTTCTAATGCTAGAGCTTGGTGTTTTGCAGAACCAATCACACTTGCCTGAATTTTGGTGTATGGATTGTGTGCTGGATCATCAAACAAACCCAATTGCATTCTACCTCTTAAAACACGATATGCAGCAGAATCAATCATTTTCAAGGTAACATCTCCCCTTTTAAATGCATTTATCAATGGTTGCATGTAAATATCGTCGCCACATTCTAAATCTAATCCAGCTTTGATAGCCGCAACAGCTGCATCTTCTTTGGTTTCAACAAAATGATGAGCATCTACCAAATGATTTGGACCTCCACAATCAGATACCACATAACCTTGAAATCCCCAATCTTTACGTAAAATTGTATCTATTAAAAATCCATTTGCAGAACAAGGGACTCCATTAATAGCATTGTAAGCAGTCATAATTGATGCTGCTTTTCCTTCTTTGATACACGCTTCAAAAGCTGGTAGATAATATTCCCTCAACATGCGTTGAGAAACGACAGCATTGTTAAAAAAACGATTGGTTTCTTGGTTATAAACAGCAAAATGTTTAGGCGTTGCTACTACTTTTAAATATCGCTGATGGTGACCTTGCAATCCTTTTATAAATTGAACACCCATCACTCCAGATAAAAATGGATCTTCACCATAAGATTCTTGGGTTCTGCCCCATCGAGGATCCCTTGCCATATTAACTACCGGCGACCAAAATGTAAGCAAATCATTGAACTTTAACAACTGGTTTTCCCCTTGATTTAAAAAATTCCATTTTGCTCTAGCTTCATCTGAAATTGCATTAGCAATTTTATATTGTAATGAAGGATTCCAAGTGCTTGCCAATGCTATCGCCTGAGGAAACACAGTGAAATTTCCGGGACGAACAACTCCATGCAACGCTTCATTTCCATGGTAATATTTATCGATTTGCAAACGTGGAATGCCAGGCGAACTGGCAATTAGTAATGAAATCTTTTCCTCCGGAGTCAACTTTTGCAATAAATCAATAATACGGACATACATCGACAAATGCTCATTTTGATAGTCGGGAAGTTGTGTACCTGTTTTTGTAACAAACTTCGCACTATTAGAAGATTTTATTTGATTGAAACAAATCAAACTTATCGACATCAAAATTATTGCAATAGAAACCGATTTCATTTTTGTATTGGGTTAACAAAATTGATGTTTTCTGAATTCACATTATATCCTTTAACTACCAAATGGTATTGGGTTAAGGGTTTCGGCAATCCAAATGTTTCTATCGTAATCTGCTTTTTTTCACCTGGCAATAAGGAGAAAAAGTTATCGGTATAAAAAGATGGTCGAACTGGGCTATTTAATTCATCCAACAATTGCAATTGCGTAAAAAAGGCAATAGACTTGGATGTGTTTTTCAAATCAATGGTGATAACGGTTTTGTTTTCTACTTGAGTAATGGAATATTTGGTTGATAAAGCCACTTTTTTCATGGTAGATAAAGGTGCAAAGCCACTAGCTGCCGGACCGCTATTGGATGTTTTTACAGTGTATTTATCCGTTGAACGCCAATAAAAACTGGAAGAAACTTCTTTTCCTACCTCATTTAACAAACGAAGTTTAATGAAATGAACAGGAGAAGTCACATTACTAAAATCAATGGAAATAATATCGTTAAGTACCGCATCTTCAGGTATCACTTTTATGCTTTTTTTGTAGGACGCGATTAATTTACTCTCTAACGAATACACATCAGCAGTAAGGGTATAATTATCAAATGCTTTTAAGTAATCATTATAAATAGATACTGTATTTTTCAAATAATGAAACTGTGCATGTAAAGGCTCCAAAGCATTTTGAGAATAATACAATGCAGAGGTAGGTTCGAGCGACCAATCCCACATTCTGGCACAAACTTGGCGGGTTGGAGAATTGTGGTACCAAAACAACAATCCAGAAGCATACTTATCTCCGAAACCAAATTTGTTATAGTTCCAAACTTCCCAAATAGAACGGTAATTCATAGCGGAAAGCAATTGTGCTTTTTGTGCAAACATGTCTATTGAATTGGATTCTCCATAATTATTCACCAAATCCTTAAACCTGCCTGTCATACCATGAAATCCACCACCATCGAGGTAATCCCATACTTCTTTATTGATGGGCCACAAATCTTTTTCGGGCATCATTTCTCGCAATACTTCTGCAGTTGATAATGCTGGAGCACCATATTCAGGGTTAAATCCGTCAATTCTACTTCCCCTATCAGATGCAGTATTTTCGTAATGCTGCATAGGATTCATTTGTTGGTAAGGACTTCCGTCGTGCACTCCATCGGTTTCAGATTGCATTTGGTAAGGTCTTAATGGATCCAATTGATACAACAATTCTTTAATACCCGACACCTCTGTACTTTCATTAGAACAAACATAAAAGGCAACACTTGGGTGGTTACGGATACGTTTTACTGTTGATGTAATATTATTAAAATATAGATTTTTGTCTTGAGGATGTTTTGTATCTCCAGTAAGCCAAAATTCTTGCCAAACCAAGATGCCCATTTCATCGCACAATTGATAAAAAAAATCAGATTCTGCTATTCCACCGCCCCAAAGTCTTAATAGATTGATTCCCGATTGCTGCGTGTAACGCATTTCTGCAAACATACGTGCATCTGAATTGCGTAACATGGCTTCCGGAATCCAATTGGAACCTCGGATGAAGATTTTCTTTCCATTTACATAAAAAGTTTTTGAGCTATCGGGGGTATTTCTATCTGCAACAATATCTCTTACAGCAAATTTTGTTTTGATAGAATCAGCTAAAATGCTATCCACATAAACCTTTAAATTTACAGTGTACATATTTTGCTTGCCTTTATTAACTGGCCACCATAACTTAGGGTTTTGCATTTTTAATTGTGGAAAATCCTCAGGTTTAAAAACCACAGTTTTATCTTCCCCACGCAATAAGGTAAGAGATTTTTCAAATTTAATATTTTCTCCCTCAATTTCACCTTTAACCAAACATTTTACCGTTTTCATTGCAGCATTGAAAACTTCTACTGAAACAGTTTCATTTGATTTGTCGAAATTTGGCTTATCTAATTTTGATTCTACAAAAGGGTGACGCAAAGCGAGTTTGTTGGTAGAAAACATCGAAATACTTTTCCAAATGCCTGTATTTCTATCGCGAATACCATCTTTAAATGTAAAATCCCAACCTACAGACATCAACATGGTTGTATTTAATCCAATATTGCCATCACCACCGTTTCTATTTTCACCCCTAGCGCGCCAAGGTTTTGCTTTATTGGTACCTGGAATATCTACAGGATATACTTTAATTGCTAAATAATTTTCCTTTCCCGGTATTGCAAAATCTGTCACATCAATAACATCTTGTAAAAACATACCTGATATATTGCCAACCATTATACCATTTAACCATATTTCAGCTCTGTAATTAATACCATCTACTTGCAACCAACTGTTTTTGTTCTTGAAAGAATCTGGCAAAACAAATGAAGTTCTAAACCAATACGTATAAAAATCTCTTCCTGCTTTTGCAATATCTGGAATTAATCCAGCTGTTAGTTTATTGTTTATTCCATAATAAGGTTCTGGATACAACTTATTATATACCAATGAATTCAGTACAGTTCCAGGAACTATTGCTGGCAGCCAATTTTGAGTAGGAAATCCTGCATTTGAAATGGAAGTATCAGCTACATTCAATTCATTGGCTTTTATCATTACCCAATTAAAATTGCCACCATGAATTAGCTTTGAATCTAAATAAATGGCATTACCTAATCTAGCATCATTATGGATTTGAGCAAAAGATGAAAAGCTCAAAATATTCAATAAACTTATTAATAAAATATATTTAGACATAAAGATTGATGAAATTTTAAAGTTTGTTTACCAAAGGTTTTATAGTTTGTGTATCATATGGTGTATTTGCAACAATCTGCAATACTTTTGAGTGTATCTAAATACCTTTCATCTTAACTAAGTGTTGGTGTAAAAAACCAATATCCTATTTCGAGATGATTTTTATTAGGAAATTCTTTAACGTATTGTATACTTTGTGCTTTAGTATCATTCAAAACAAAAAAAGTTATTGCAACTGCAAATACATTTTTAAAACTCATTGATAAATTGTTTGGGGGAGATTATTTTTTTAAATTTTTAATTTTTTCTAGTAATTCAGTCAATTCTTTCACTTTTTCTGGATATTGTTGATACAGATTATTGTCTTCATGTATATCTGTATCAAGGTTGTACAATTGTCCGATGGGCTCCCCTGCTTTTGGTGAAATTTCTTTTGGAGCGGTAAATCCACCAGAACCTAATTTAGTAATCAATTTCCAAGGACCTTTTCTGATAGAATAAAAACCTATTGAAGAAATATTTACAATTGCTGGTTGGTTTTCTATTAAAGAAGATTTTCCCAATAAAATCGGCAATATGGAATAACTGTCTTCGGGTTTATATTTTTGAGAATGGATGCCAACAATATCTGCAGTTGTAGCCAACAAATTTGCCAGAGTGGTTGTGGCATTGCATACAGAGCCAGGCTTTGTATAGTTTGGGTATTTCACTATAAACGGTACGCGATGCCCACCTTCAAAAGCATCACCTTTCATTCCACGAAATATACCAGCTGATGCATGATTGTATTGTTTTACAAAATTTTCTCTCCAATAAGGTCCGTTATCGCTGGTAAAAATGATAATCGTATTTTTTGAGAATCCCATTTTTTCTACTGTTTTTAAGATTTCACCTACGGCATCATCTACCATGGCAACATAATCGCCGTAATCTCCAACCTTTGATTTTCCTTTATAAGCAGTTGTAGGCAACCACGGTGTATGTGGTGCGGGCATAGGAAAATAAAGAAAAAAAGGCTTTTTTGAAGATTGTTTTCCAATAAATTCAATTGCTTTTTGCGTAAAGGTTGGGAGCGTTTGATAAAAATCAAAAGAAGGTGATTTTAATCCTGCACGCCAAAATGGTCCGGTATAATCTGCATCTAATTTATTACCGCTGGTATATGCTGTAGGCAATTCGGTTAATGTATCATTTTGAACAAAACAATAGGGTGGCATATCTAAAGAAGCAGGCAATATATAAGAATAATTAAAACCTTGTGTTAAAGGTCCAGCAGTAGCGGGTTTGGTAAAATCAATTTGATCTGGATTTAATTCACTTCGAATCCCAAACATATTGTCAGCATTGTGATGAGGTTTCAGTGAATCCTCATGGGCTGGTTTCATTGTCCAATCTAAACCCAAATGCCACTTACCAACTACGGCGGTTTGATATCCCACAGATTGTAACATTGCTGCAACTGTTGGCGTTTGTGGATCTATTAAAGTTCTACTATAACCACGCAAAATCCCAACAGCTAATCTGCTTCTCCAAGGATATCGTCCAGTTAAAACTGAATACCTTGAAGGCGTACAAACAGAAGAAGTTGTATGAGCATCTGTAAAACGCAACCCCTGTTTGGCCAATTCATCAATAAACGGTGTTGAAATTTTACTTTCTGAATTATTAGCAGAAACATCTCCATAACCTAAATCATCTGCAAGAATATAAATAATGTTGGGTCTATTGTTTTTCTGAGCTTGTGATGTTTCACAAAATAGTAATACTAAAAAAATGAAAATTGTTTTTACAGAAAGCTGATTCATTAAAATGATAATTTAATTTCTATTCTTAGCAATACTAGAATTTCTTTGTATAACAGTTGGTTGGAGAATTTTACCCTCCACTTGTTTTTGAGCTTCTAAATTGTTTATCGCTTTTAACAATAAGTCAATAGATTGAATAGCAATTTCTCTAATGGGTTGTGCGGAAACCGTAATAGATGGATTCAATAACCTAAAGATATCATTATCATCAAAACAAACAACCGCAATATCTTCTCCAATTTTCAGCTCTGCTTGTTGTATGGCTTCAATTCCTGCTACACCTAAGTAATTTGTTGCAAAGAAAAGTGCATCCAATTGGGGATTCAATTTTAAAAATTCTTGTATAGATTTCAACAAATTTTCATACAAATCTTCAAAATTAACTTTTAAAATTTCATTGTCTTTAATTTCTATTCCAGCATCTGCCAAAGCACTACTAAAACCCCTTTCTCGGTCTTTCATTTGTGTCATCTCACTAAAAATTGAAATGTATCCAATTTTTGAAAATCCATTTCCCAAAAGATGTTTAGTTAAATCATAAGCCCCATTATAGTTATCTACAACCACATAATTGGTTTCTACATCCTGAATAAAACGATCCAACAACACAAATGGAACATTTTCCTTTTTTAGTTTAAAAATTTCATCTTTAATACCAACTGTAGGGGTAATAATATATCCATCCACAGAACTTTTTTTCATTTTACTGATAAGTTCCCTTGCCGTATTGTCGTTGTTTTCAGTGCTACTAAAAAATACATTATAGCCGTTTTTATTGGCTTCAATTTCAATAACTTTTGCAATTTTTCCGAAGAAATAATTGCTTATATCTTCCACAATTAATCCTATTGTTTTTGATTTACCGGTTCTAAGCATTCGGGCAGCACTATTTGGATTGTACCCCATCTTATTAATCAAATCATGAACCTTATTTGCAGTATTGCTACTAATGCCCATTTCCTCACTTTTACCATTTATTACAAAAGAAACAGTAGTAATGGAAATATTCAATTCTCGGGCAATATCTTTTATGGATACTTTTTTCATTTAATCATTCATTAAGTTTAGACAAAAATCATTTGTCATCATGCATAGAGGGTGGAGCTAATTCAAGCTTTGAACCCCATTTTAAATTGGGCTTATCGCCCATAACCAAAGTTAACTTCCCACCTTTTACTAAGGTTGAATGAAATAACCAAGGCTGGTTAAATGATATATTATTTAGTGTTGCCGATTGTATGTACACATTATTAGGAGCATTTTGCAATGCTTCAATTACAAAATCATTCCCTGAATAATATTTTTTATTTAAATGGATGGTTATTTTTTTAAAAGCGGGACTAGTAATTTCATAAAATGGTTTAACAGATGTACCTCCATTGGTAGAAAACAATCCAGTTTTAAGCAATACAGCCAAAGTTCCCATCAAACCTTGGTCTTCATCACCACTATATCCTTTTTGAGGAGAAATTCCACTATAAACTGAATCTATTAGTTGACGAGTCCAATATTGCGTTAACCATGGTTTCCCGGCATAATTAAACAAGAAAGGAGTTTCCATACAAGGTTGATTGCCATAATTGATGTAAACCCTTCTTTTTAGTTCTTGATCGGTTGGGTTTTCTGATTTACCAGATACAAAACCATGCGTTTTAGCAGTTTCAAAAGAAATATTGAGTTTTTGAGTAAATTTTTCGTTTCCACCCATCAAGCTAATCAGTCCCTTAACATCGTGCGGTACAAACCAAGTATATTGGGCAGCATTACCTTCAACCCAACCGTGTTCATAGTTTAAAATATCAATCGGCTGTGCCCAATTTCCAGATTTGTCTTTTACCCACATCCAACCTGCTTCCGCATTATAAATATTTTTATAGTTTAAAGCTCTTTTGCTAAAAAGAAGATAATCGTCTTTTTTACCCAACACTTTGGCCATTTGGGCTAAAGCATAATCTTGATAGGCATATTCCAAAGTTTGTGCCGCTCCATCTTGATGAAAACCATATTTTTTTTCCGTCAACGGATAAGGCACATATCCTTTTTCGATATATTCTTCAATACCACCACCTTTAAAAGTAGAGTGTTCGTAACCCGCCTTACTCATCATTCCTCCAGGGAAATGGTCTTTTCGCATGCCTTGATATGCCTTTGTTACATCAAAACCTCGAATTCCTTTAAGATAGGCACTAACAATAAATGGTGTTGTAGCAGCGCCAGTCATTACATAAGTATAATTTCCTCCAGAAGGTCCTCGTGGTATCAAACCACCATCATCATACATCAACAATAATGAATTAATGAAATCTTCCGTTACTTCAGGATAAACCAGATGCCATAATGTATTCAAAGACCATTGAGCACCCCAGAAAGAATCGGAATTGTATGAACTAAATTTGGGTTTATTGTTTTTGTCTAAAGGAATTTGTCTAGCTCGTGGGGTGCTACCGGTATTATCTATATAAGTTCCACTCACATCGCTCACAATTCGTCTTCCTTGTAATGCATGCCATAAATCAGTATAAAATCTGCGTTGCTCTGTTAAAGTTCCACCTTCAATTTCAATTCTCCCCAACCATTTGTTCCAATCGATGGCAGATTCATTAACGATGCGATCAAAATCCCAATGGGGCAATTCTGTTTGCATATTGTTTCTAGCTTCGGCAATACTAACGTAAGATATTGCTACTTTCATCTGTCTAATTTCATTTTGAACTGTGGCAAAATGTAAAAAAACACCAGTATGTGTCCCAGCAATCGAATCTGCTGAAGGTATTAAAGTTCCATCTTTCCAACCTCCAAAACTTGTGAAATCTTTATCTAAATCAGCTACAAAAAAAATGGTTATAGGCTTTGGGCGGCGAATGGTAGCAGCCATGGTAACTTCTCCAGCTATAGAATGGTTGTTTACTCTATGAACAGATGCCGATTTTGTTTCAGAAGAACCAAGCACTGTAGTGAAATCAAATAAAATATCACTCGCTGCAGATTTCTGGAAGGTATATCTATGGAATCCAACTCTTGTAGTGGATGTTAATTCAGCTTTAATATTGTAATCATTTAAAATGATTTTATGATACCCAGGTTTTGCAATTTCTGTTGAGTGTGAATAAGAGGATCCATACTTTGAAGGACCTAATTGTCCCTTAAATGTGCCAGTTGTAGGTAATACTGGAATGCCAGACATTTCCCAGCAATGGATATGGCTAAAACATTTGATAGTATCTTCATTGTAACGATATCCTGTATTCCAAGTGCCATTTAGGTTCATATCAGGACTAAGATTGACCATTCCAAATGGTCTAGAAGCAGAACTAAAATAGAAAAACCTTGAATTGGCAGCATCTACCATTGGTTCAACTAGATCTACTTTGGAAAAAGAATTAATACTTTGAGAAAAAACAGAGGTAAAAAAGAAACATCCTAAAAAGATGGATAGGTATAAATGCCGCATAATTTTAGTATTTAAACTAATGCAGGAATAAGTTTTGTGCTAAAATAAATATTATAGAAAGCATCGAAAAACTTAAAAAAAATACTTGTCAGCGTTCAATGATAAACATCCTGGCTGACAAGTATTTTTATTTTAAAAAATATAATTAGTAACCTGGGTTCTGTTCAATTTTTGGATTGGTAACATCAATCATTCCTTGAGGAATTGGTCTCAACAAGTGTTTTGTTGCAATAACTGGTGTTCCAGTAGCTCCATAACCAGTCCAAGGGTTGTACTTAGATGTTCTTGAAATTAAAGTGTTTGTACGTTTAAGATCGTTCCATCTTTGACCTTCACCCATAAACTCTCTTGCAGTTTCATCCATAATCATATCAATGGTTATGTTAGACGGAGTTGCACGATAACCCAATACGTTTGTGCTAGGTTCGTCTCCGATTTCAGGATTCAATGCACGGTTAGGTGTTTTGCCTGCATTTGCAGTTCCCAAAGCACGATCTAAAACCTTATTGTAATAAACATCAGCAGTTCCCAATTTAGCACCAGTTGCACCTTTTACAATAGCTTCTGCAGCCATTAAGTACAATTCTGCTGATCGGAAAATAGGGTCGTTATATGTTGAGAATCCATCAGCGAAAGGTACTCCTGGTTGGAAGAATTTCCAGAACATTGGCGTACCCCAGAACATGTTGTCAACCACACCAGTTGTTGGAGTTAAAGGTGCATAACCTACAATTTCACTGATGTTTGAAACTGCATAATTCTTAGTTCCACCCAATACATTTTTTCCTCTTTGTGCAGGATCAGTAATTGGTTTGTTCCAAGGGAAAATTACAGCTGTTGTATCTCCAAAATTATAAACTATAGAAACAGTTGGCTGAGCGTAAGTATTGTTTTTTAAACTTAAAGTAACCGGAGTTGCAGAAGTTGCATAGGAAACACTATTGAATGTTCCTTCATAGCGAGCATCTAAAGTTGGATCAAACAAACGGTAAGCAGCCCAAGTTGGTTGAAACCCACCACCCTGGTATTTTGAGTATAATGATGTAGCACCACTTGCTTGAGCAACACCACTAAAAGCTCCATAATATTGGCTATGCATATTGTTTCCAATTAAACCAGTAGCAGGATTGGTATTACCATCTCCATAATAGAAAGCCGGATTTGCATACTGTATAGCAAATACTACTTCTTTACTAGCATTACAAGTAGCCACTGAAGCTGCCAAAGAAGGCATTGTTCCTGTTACTTTTTTAGGATGCAGAGGGAACAAGTTGTTCCAATCAGCTTCTAACGGATAAGTGCCCGAACCTATAAGATCATCACAAAGTGCTAAAGATGAAGTAAAGTCAGCAGGTGTTCCACCTAATGTATTATTGTAATTCCAACCTCTTGTCAAATATACTTTAGCCAATAAAAATTTAGCGGCACCTAAAGTTGGACGGCCGGCATCAGCCTGAGTAGCTGGTAATGCAGTTAAACAATCGCTTAAATCTTTAATGATATTGGTATAAATATCTTTTGAGGTAGTTTTAGGTGCTGCCAATGAACCAGCAACAGTTTCAGTCAATGGCATAGGAACATCTCCCCATTGTTGAACCAACCAGAAATAAGACAAAGCACGTAAAAACTTCGCTTCACCAACTCTGATTGATTTTTTAGTTGCATCCATACCAACTACTGCATCAGCACGGCCAATTGCAGCATTACATCTATTGATTTCTTTGTACAAATCATCCCAATAACCTTGTAATTCACCAGATGTAGAATTGAATCTGGTATCATATTGGTCAAGATAGTTACCTATTTGATTGGCTTGTTTGTAAAAGATACCACCCCAACCACCTGCTGCAAAAATATCTGTGCCTTTCAAGGTTAATTGTCTTGCTTGAGTAATATTTCTTAATAAAGGATAACAAGAGTTAATCAAACCTTCATACCCAGTTGGGTCTTTATAATAGTTATCCGTTGTTCTACTTGCAGGGTTGTATTCATCTAAAAAAGATTTTTTACATCCCAAAAAAGCCATACTACATAATGCTATAGCCAATGTAGCTTTTTTGATATTTTTATTAATATTCATATAATTTGATATTTTTAAATTAGCTTAAATTTTAGAATCCTAAATTTAGTCCCAAGGTAAACGTCATAGATGGAAAATCGTCCATATAGGCAGCACCATTGTACTCAGGATCTCCACCATTAAAATTTGTAAAATATCTAGGATTAATCAATTGACCATAAACTCTCAATCTATCCAATCCCAATTTGTCTAAACTTGATTTTGGCATTGTATATCCAAAGCTAACATCTGAAATTCTTAAAAAAGATGCATCTTCATAATATAAAGCATCAGTTTGAGGAATGTTATTTAATCCCATACCCCACATCTCATTAGATGGATTATTTCTTGTCCAATAATTCAATTTCAAACGACCGCCGCCGCCTGCTCCAGAAACATAGTTACTCAAGAAACCGTTTCTGAACATTGTTCCATTGCGATAATACAACATAACAGCTAAGTCGAAATTCTTATAGCTTACTCGGTTGGTCATACCCATTGTAAACTTAGGCAATTGAGAACCTAAGATGATTCTATCGTCTTTACCTATTACACCTGAAGAAATCTTGCCATCGCCATTTTGATCAACAATACGAACATTGCCTGGTACAGCACCATAACTTTTAGCTAATGTGCTATCAGCCAATTGCCAAATACCTGCAGATTGGAAATACAAGAAACTCTTCAAAGGATGACCTACAGCCAATACGTTTTCAGGATTGGTTGAACCACTCCATCCAAACATTGCACCATTTGGTAATGCTTCTAATTTATTAATATTTTTTGCAAAGTTTAAAGATGTGGTCCAATTGAAATTCTTGTTTGAAACGTTAACTGTATTCAATAAAATTTCAACTCCCTTATTAGATACTCTTCCTACATTGTCAATAACAGAACTGAAACCATTAGTAGTTGGCAATGCCTGCCTCATAATCAAATCTTTTGTAGTTCTGTTGTACACTTCAACAACTGCAGATAATCTGTTTTTGAACAAACCAATGTTTAAACCTAGATTCAACTCCTGGCTTCTTTCCCACCCTAAAAGTTGGTTTGGCAAATTGTTCGGTGCAAAACCGACACCAGCAGATTGACCAAAAGAATAAGTAGTTGTAAATAAAGTAGCAGATGTAGAATAAGGAGAAACAATTGAATTACCTACTTGACCATAACTTACTCGCAATTTAAGATCTGAAATTGCATTGATTTTCTTGATAAATTTCTCATCACCCAAACGCCAAGCAACAGCACCTGAAGGGAAAAATGCCCATTTGTGACCTTCTGCAAGTTGTGATGCACCATCAGAACGACCTGTGAAAGTGAAAATATATTTATCATTAAATGTGTAATTCATTCTACCCATGTAAGAGGATAATGTCCTTTGATTGAATAAACTTCCCACAGTTGGTGTACCAGTTGTAGATGACAAATTATACCAATATGAAACATAAGGTAAGCCAGTTACAGCAATTACGTTCATCTCAGTAGTAGTCTTAAAAGCACTCTGTAGGGCAGTTACATTTAACTTGCTTTTACCATTCTGGTAATTGTAAGTCATTTGGTTATCAAGAGTATATGCGAAAAAATAATCATTTTCTACAGATGCTCTAGTGTTTCCAGTTACATTAACTGATTTTGAATATTTACCTCTATACTCATCTTGTTTAGCCATTTGGTAAGAGGCTGAAATAGATGATTTAAAAACTAAACCTTTTAACAAATTAACTTCTGCATAAGCATTACCCATTTGACTCGATACGTTTCTTGTCCAAGTATAGTTTGCTAAACTAGAAGCTTCCAATAATGGATTAACAGCATCGTTTCTTCCACCTCTTACAGCATAACCATCTACAGGTCCAATTGCAGCATCACCTCCAATATTTGCATCAATAAGATCTGCGTAATAAATAGTATTGGTAGGTCTTGCACGATAAACAGTTCTTGGAACTTCTAATGAACCGGTTGGGTTTGTAGAGTAGTTTTCATATAAAGTGAATCCAACTTTCAAAAATTTAGTAATTCTTGAATCCATTGCTGCATTCATGTTGATTTTCTTGTAGCTAGTTAGAGGAACCATACCATCTTCTTGAATATAACCACCAGAAATACGATAAGTTGTTCCAGCATTTCCACCAGATACAGTTAATGTAGCTCCAGTATTAATTCCAGGTTTGGATAACATTCTTGCCATATCTGTAGATTTTCCCTTATTAATGATGTTCATTTCGTTTACATTAAATGTTCCTGCTTCTGTAATTGTAGAACCATTCAATTGAGCATCAGTAATTGTAGATTTATAAAACTCTTGTGCATTTTCCATAACCGGAAGATGGGCTGGAGTCTTTTGACCAACATACATATCTAAAGTAACTCGTGGTTTTCCTGTCAATCCTCTTTTTGAAGTAATGATGATTACACCATTTGCACCTCTAGATCCATAAATGGCTGTAGAAGATGCATCTTTCAATATATCCATTGCTTCAATATCAGCTGGGTTAATATCTTGTAATTTTCCACCGATAATACCATCAATTACAACCAAAGGTTCTGTGCCCTGAGCTTGCGGTGTACTTGATACTAATGTTAGGTTTTTGGTTCCATCAGCGTTAGGATCAGCAGTAATTGTATTTTCACCGCGAATTGCAATTGACCAAAGTTGACCTGGTTTGTTGCTCAATTTGGTTACCAATACCCCAGGAACTTGTCCTTGTAATGCCTGTGTAGCATTTGATGGATTTCCTCTAACGATTTCTGCAGATTTTACTGTTCCTACAGCACCTGTAAGGTCTTTCTTTTTAACAGATCCATAACCCACAACTACTACATCTTCTAATGATTTGTTCTCAGTTACCAATCGAACGATTAAAGCATTTTGGTTACTTACTGTAAGTTGTTGAGCAACATATCCTATTGAGTTGAATACCAAAATAGTATTCCCTTTTGCAGGAATTGAAATGCTGAACTTTCCGTCGGCATCAGATACCGCACCTTTTGTTGAATTTCTAACTGTAATACTGACACCTGAAATGGCTGAACCAGATTCATTTGATAGCACTCGTCCGGTAATTTGACGTGTTTGTGCCCATAACGTGCTGGTAAAACAGCACAACGTGAACGCAAGAAAAAGGACTTTCCTCATGATGGCAATTTTAATTTTGGTAATCGTTGAAAATTATTAACCTAAACATAACAGTTGATTTAGGATTATCAACATCCTAAAGTAAATAAAATCATTTACTAAATCGTTTAATGTAAAATAAAAAATTACGAAAACGTTTTCGTAGAAGTTAATAAGTATCCATCAACCACATTATATACCTATTTTATTGGATTTGATAAAGTTGTAAACAATTACCGTTGGTAGAATTACTGTTCTTGAGCAACATGATGTTTTCAAAAAAGCTGAAACACTTTATTTGAAAGGGATTACAACAATTGAAATTAAAACTCCTGCTAAAATGGTTTTAGAAGATAATGGCGACATTGTTATGGCAAATACAAAATTCGGCAAAGGAACTGTTTTTGCAATTGGAGATCCTTGGATTTACAACGAATACATTGTAAAAGACCGACTAAATGCTTCTTTTCAAAATGGAACTGCAGCTATTGAATTAACAGATTGGCTAATAGCAAAAATTCCAATTAACAAATAATACAGCAATTCAATTGTAAATAAAACGGCGATTTTCCTATTCTGAATTTGGAAAATCGCCGTTTCTTATTTCTAACTTTTTTTACTTAGTACTTAAACACTTTTCCATTTGCCAATACTTCTTGTGTTTTATCATCAAAAGTCACTTTTGCTCCTGTTCTTGCAGCTGCATTGGTCATGATAGTTGCAATGGAGTGATTGTAACCAGCTTCAACTGGGGCATTGGGTTGTTTTCTTGAACGAATACATTCCATCCAGTTTCTTACGTGCATAGAAGTTAATGGATCAGCACCTGTATTGGCTCCTGATTCTACTTTAATAGTGTTGTCGCTTAAGTTAAGTTCTGGCAACAAATTGGCTTTCATACCCATCGCAGCAGCAAAATTTTCTCTCAAGCCGCCTGAAGGGGAAACTTTATTGGTTACAAGGTTTAATTCTCCACCATTTGAGTAATAAATTTCACCAGGCTTATCGTCGCCATTGTGCATGCGAGACATAAATACTACCTGAAATCCAGTGCTTAGGTCATTAGCTGGTCCATAATCCAATACAGCAGTAATGGTGTCCCAATTTCTACGTCCGTCTTTCCATACATATACACCACCATTAGCTGTAACACTGCGAGGGTGAGGCAATTGGCTAAACCAGTTTACCGTATCGATTTGATGACTCATCCATTGACCTGGTAAACCAGAAGAATACGGCCAAAACAATCGATATTCTAAGTATTTGCGTGGATCAAAATTTTCATAAGGGCGATTGAGCAAGAAGCGCTTCCAATCCAAATCTTCTTCTTTACATTTAGCAACTAAGGCCGGTCTTCTCCAACGTCCTGGTTGATTAACATTCCAAGTAAGTTCAACCA
The DNA here is from genome assembly GCA_945871875.1 of Sphingobacterium thalpophilum. Lineage (GTDB taxonomy): Bacteria > Bacteroidota > Bacteroidia > Chitinophagales > Chitinophagaceae > Pollutibacter. Next base: position 70,379 of record CAMBYC010000001.1, on the reverse strand, counting down.
TAGTTATTGGTCCGAATTTACCTTTTTGGATAAAATCAGCCGCTGCTGTATAATTTGATCCGCTTCTGCGCTGTGAACCTATTTGAACAATTCTATCGGAAGCTTTAATAATTTTAAATGCATTCCTATTGTCTTCCATTGTTTCTGCAAATGGTTTTTCACAATACACATCTCTACCAGCTTTTACTGCTTCTATGGCATGCAAAGCATGTTGAAAATCTGCAGTACTAATAAAAACACCATCTATATCCTTGGCAGAGTGCAATTCATCGTTATTGCGATATCCTTGAACATCATGTCCTAATTTTGTTTTCAAGTAATCAACACCTTCTTCTCTTCTAACTTTCCACAAATCTGAAACTCCAACGATATCAAAGTTTAGTTCTTTGTAATGGTGTAAAAATGAAGGAAGATGTGAATTTTTAAATCTATCCGAAAAACCTACAACACCTAATCTAACCCTATCATTTGCACCAATAATGTTTCCATAACTTTTTGCACTGAATCCAACAGCTCCTATATAAGTAGCCGCTGCTGCTTTTGCAGTTTGTTTGATAAAATCTCTGCGTGAATTTTCCATCTTAAATTGATTTAATTCGATTTTTATTGTAACTCTTTAATTTTTAAACTTCTAAACGCTACTTTAGTATCATGCTCTTGCAATAATAAATGTCCTTTTTCTGCCATCCCAAATTTTGGCCATTTTGCATACTTACTTTTAGCAACCAATGCATAATAATATTGTGTGCCTCTTTGGTATTCTAAAACCTTCCATCCATTTATCCAATGTTCAACCCTCCCATCTCCATAAGCCACAATTCGTCCACGGTTCCATTGACCAATAGGAATTTTCTCCCGTCTTTGGGTTCCAATCTTTATGGCTGGAATCAAATCATATAAAGAAGCTTGCATCCTGTTATCTATTGAACCAAGTTTTGCATCAGGATGTTTGTCATCATCTAAAATTTGATATTCCAAACCAACTCCTGCAGATCCAGTAGTTTCTTTTTCGGTAACAAAATATTTTATTCCACTATTAGCAGTATCTGTTAATTGAAATTCAAACTGGAAATCAAATGCATGAAACTCATCGATGGTAACTATATCACCACCACTAATTGAATTTGGATTTGTTCTACCAATCACATTTAATGTGCCATCTTTAATATACCAACTTGAATCAGGAAAATTTTTCTTATTTACACCTCTCCAACCTGCTGTAGTTTTACCGTCCCACAATAATTTTATCCCCAACTTTTTCTCTTCTTCAGATAAGTTATTTGGAATCAGATTTACAACAAAAATGTTTGATGGAGCGGATGATTTCAGGTTTTTAGTTTGTATTTTAATATTTTTCCAGCGAATTTCATGGCCCGCATCTTTCGGATCAGGAATTCCATGAACTTGTAGAGAAATAAACCCTTTTGGAGTCATGTCATCAATAATATGACCACAAGGAATTCCATTTACAAAAGTTCGTATGCTGGTGCCAATACATTCAATTCTATAATGGTTCCATTGGTTATTTTTAAATGCAGTTTTTGCATTAGGATTGTACTCTAATGGATACAACCAGCCTCTTCTAGCCTCATCATAAATACCACCACTCCAACCACGGTCTGATGGATCTACTTCAATTTGATAACCATGAACCCTTTCTGGAGTTCGTTTATCACTTACCTCACATTTATCGTTCGCATCTTTGATTTCACTCCTAAATTGAATTCCTGAATTCATCTCTGAATGAACTTTTAAATCCAATTCTAATATAAAATCACCATATATCTTTTCTGTAGACAAAAAACTATTGGGAGAATTGGGAACTGTTACGCCAACAATTTCTCCTTTTTCAACATAATATTTAGCTTTACCATTCAATTGTTTCCAACCGGATAAGTCTTTACCATTGAATAAACTTTCCCAATTTTCAGATTTATCTTGAGCAATAGAATGGTGTAGAGAGAATAGTAAAAAAGAATGTAAAAGAAAATGATTTAATTTCATAAACGAGAAAAAGGGTTAAAAATATCAACACCCTTACAGGAATAAATAGTGTCAATTTAATGCATGGTAAGATGGCGTTGAGTACAATCGTTCAAATTTTACTCGGTAAATTTATACTCAAATAAAATATGATACACTAATTTAAGAGATTAATTGTAAAAACAACATTTAAATTATTCTTTTTTAGCTCAACCGTTAATATATTTAATTAATGTGATTATAAAATTTTTATATAAAATTGACTAGGAAACTAATTGTATTTCTTAATTCTTAAACTTTACTAATGTTAAAACAATCCATAAACTGGGGAATTATTGGCTGCGGCGATGTTACAGAAGTTAAATCTGGACCTGCATTTAATAAAATAAAAAATTCATCACTTGTTGCAGTTATGCGGAGAGATGAAGCAAAAGCTAAAGACTTTGCATTAAGACATGGTGTACCAAAATGGTATTCTAATGCAAAAGATTTGATAAATGACGACTCAATTGATGCAGTTTATGTAGCCACCCCACCTTCATCACACGAATTATATGCAACACAAGCAATGTTGGCAGGTAAAAATGTTTACTTGGAAAAACCGGTTACTACAAACACACTTGCTTGTAAAAGATTGCTAGAAGTTGAAAAACAAACTGGACAAAAAATTGCTGTAGCTCATTATAGAAGGGCTTTGCCATTGTTTGAGGAAATTAAAAAGATTTTAGATTTGGGATTTATAGGTAAAATTAGAGCAGTAAATATTCAATTTTACCAACCAGATCAATCATCTTTAATTGCAAATTCAGAAACCAATTGGCGTATTGATGCCAATATTGCTGGTGCAGGACTATTTTATGATATAGCCCCCCATCAAATTGACATGCTTTTGTTTTTGTTTGGAGAAAGCAAAAGCTTTTTTGGGAAAGCATTAAACCATTCAAAACTCTATTTAGTAGAAGATACCGTTTCGGGGATTATTCACTTTCAAAACGATGCTGTTTTTAGTGGGAATTGGTGTTTTACTATGCCAGCAATGGCTCAATCAGATGTTTGTAAAATAACAGGAGAAAATGGAAATATTGAATTCTCCTTTTATAGCAATAAATTTATTTTAAATATGAAATCAGAATCAAAAACTTTTGAATTCAACCATCCTGCCCATATTCAACAACCAATGATTGAAAAAGTGGTTGATTATTTCTTGGGTAATGCTCTAAATCCCTGCTCACTCGAAGAAGCTTATAAAAGTTTACAAATTATGGAAGGGTTTGTTATGAATTATGAATTATAAATTATAAACTATAAATTTTGTACTTAGAAAAATGATTGAAAGTTAAAGAATTTCATTTATGTTTCTTAATTCCAAAACCCTAAAAAAAATAATTCATAATTCATAATTCATAATTCATAATTCACTTCCTCACCCAAACCTTATAATCCCACTCTCTTAGTTGAAAATTATCTTGATGAGCTGCATCCCAATGTTTATTGGTAAATAATTCATAATAACTGCCAGTAAAAGACTTATCATGCACAACACTATTAACATAAAATGGTGAAAGATTTAGCATTACAACAACTTCATGATTATTGAATGTCTTTTTGAACATAAATACTTTATCTGAATTTGTACATGGAATAATTTGTGTAAAAACATCCTCTTTTGATGCAGTTAATGCGGGGTGTTGACTATGTAGTTCCAATAATTTTTTATAGAAATCATGCAGTCTAGTACCGCCATCCCAAAATAAAGCATCTTTATCAAAAAAAGCCAGCCTCTTTGTATTGGGAATTTCCTGACCACTATACAATAATGGAACACCGTTCCAAGTGCAAGAAAAAACAGCAAGCAGAGCAGCCATACTACCGTATTTTTCATACTCTGTTCCGTTCCAACTGTTTTCATCGTGATTGCTTGTAAACCAAGCTTTCATCGCCCTTTTAGGTTCTAATTGTTCATAATTGCGAAGAATTGAAATCAATTGTTCTAGATTTGACTTTCTATTATACAATCCTTCTGCGGATTTCATAAATTCCCAAGTATAAGCAGCATCAAACACTTCAAGATGTTCGGGATTGTTCCATTGATCACATTCTGCAAACCAAAACAATGGTTTTACACTATCAAGGGCAATTCTTGCTTCTTTCCAAAAGTCAACAGGGGTAAGCATTGCCATATCACATCTAAAACCATCAATATCAAAAGTGTTAACCCAATATTTCATAGCACCAATCATTGCTTCCCTCATCTCAATGTTTCTGTAATCTAGATCGATAACGTCATCCCATCCATTTTTGTCAAAAAAATTGCCATTTTTATCTTTTAGATAAAAATCTGGATTTTCTATAGTCCAAATATGATCTGCACCAGTATGATTGGCAACCCAATCCATAATCACTTTCAAACCAAGTTCATGTGCGGCATTTACCAATTCCTTGAAGTCATAATCATTTCCAAATTCAGGATTAATTTTAGTATAATTCGAAGCTGCATAAAAACTGCCCAATGTTCCCTTTCTCCTTAAAATACTAATTGGAGTAATAGGCATAAACCAGAGCGTTTTCACGCCCATGTCTTTTAATCGAGGTAGATGAGCCATAAATGCTCTAATTGTGCCTTCGTTTGTATATTGTCTTAGATTTACTTCGTATATATTTGTCTGTTTAGCCCAAGGTAATATTGAAAATTGCATAATTCAAGATAAAGAGTATCGCTGATTTATCCAAACCTTTGTAAATTTGTGAAACAAAGTTCATATCAAATTATAATGAAATCATTTAACGTACCAGTTACATATAGAAGTCCATTAATTACTGCCATAAAGCAATATCGGAAAGCAGCAGATCATTTGAAAAAAGACGATTCCCCTACCCTTTTAGAATTTGACAACTTGCAAATTTACCTAGCTAGACATTTTGGATTTTGTTATGGTGTAGAAAATGCAATAGAAATTGCTTTTCAAACCATTGAAAACAATATTGGAAAAAGAATTTTTTTACTCAGTGAAATGATTCACAATCCCTTTGTAAACAGAGATTTACAAGCAAAGGGTGTTCAGTTTTTGATGGATACCTACGGTAATACAATAATTCCTTTTGAATCATTAACTGCCGATGATGTGGTTATTATACCCGCATTTGGAACAACTTTACCTATAGAAAAACAATTGCGTGATTTGGGAATTCCTATTGAAAAATACGATACTACTTGTCCATTTGTTGAAAAAGTTTGGAATAGATCATCACAAATTGCTAAAAAAGGATATAGCATAGTTATTCACGGCAAACCAACTCATGAAGAAACAAGAGCAACATTTTCTCATAGTGCAGATTTTGCCCCTAGTGTTGTTATAAATGACATTAAAGAAGCAGCTGAATTAGCAAAATTTATAACTGGAGAAAAACCAGATTCAACTTTTTATACTGAATTTGCTGGTAGATTCTCAGAGGGTTTTGATGTTTTAAAAGATTTACAACGTTTTGGTGTGGTAAATCAAACAACCATGTTGGCATCTGATACTCAAGCTATTGCAGATTATCTTAAAAAGATTATGATGCAACTTTATAATCTAAATGAAGCAAACATTTCGGAAAGATTTGCAGATACTAGGGATACTTTATGTTATGCAACCAACGACAACCAGAATGCCGTATCTGGAATGCTGCAACAACCGGCAGATATTGCAATAGTTGTTGGTGGCAGAAACAGTAGCAATACATCTCATTTGGTTGAACTTTGCGAAGAAAAACTTCCTACTTTTTTTATTAGATCTGAAGATGATATTATTTCCAATATGTCAATTATAGATTTTAATTGGATAACTAAAGAAGAAAAGATTGTTGAAAATTGGCTTCCAGATTGCAAACCATTGAGGATTCTAGTAACTAGTGGTGCGTCTTGCCCTGACGCTATGGTGGAAGGTGTAATCAGAAAAATTCAGTCATATTTTGGAAAACCTGAAGCATTTGAGGCTGTTGTAGATTATTATAACGGATTGTAATTTATTTTTTAAAATAAATTTTTTAAGTTAATTTTTTCATAAGCCCATCTTAGGGCCAACTCAAGTTGTTCATCTTGATGTAAATAGGAATTGTCTAGAACCCTAGCATCTTCAGCCATTTTTAAAGGTGAATCAGCTCTATTTGAATCAATATGATCTCTCATAGCAAGGTTTTCTCTCACTTCTTCTTTTGTGATATCTTTATTTTGCAGAGCCAATTCTTTAAATCGACGTTCTACACGAATTTCTAAATCCGCGGTCATAAATATTTTTAAATCGGCTTGAGGAAAAACAACAGTACCAATATCCCTTCCGTCCATTACAATACCACCATTTATGCCCATTTGCTGTTGTTGTTTTACAGCAAATGAACGTACAGCTGAAATTGCTGCAATATCGCTTACTCTTTCAGCAATTGCCAAACTTCTAATTTTACTTTCAACATTTTCGCCGTTAAGGTAAATTTCGTTGGCGGAACTTTCAGGATTTATTTTGAATGCAAGTTGAATATTTTCTAAGGCCCTAACAACCATTTGGGGATCATTTATTGCAATTTCATGTTGCATGAAATACAATGTAATTGCTCGATACATTGCACCACTATCTACAAAAACATAATTCAATATCTTTGATAATTGCTTTGCCATTGTGCTTTTACCGCATGAAGAAAAACCATCAACTGCAATTATTATCGAGGAAGAATACATATTAATAATTAATAATTGGGAATTAGGAATGAAGAATTAAGGTCACAAGAATTATGCAAATGTAATAATTTAACAAATCAATACATTTTAAGCATAATTCTTGTGACCAAAATCCTATTTAAGAATTCACAGGGAGCAATTCTTTCAATGTGAATACCAATTTCTGTGTTTCTTTGTCTAAATCTGCAACCATTGCGTCACCCTGCTTGATATTCATGCTTAAAATTTCTTCAGCCAAGGGATCTTCAAGATATTTTTGAATTGCCCTATGCAGAGGTCTTGCACCATATTGTTGATCATACCCTTTTTCAGCAATGAAATCTTTGGCTTCTGCGGTTAATTCCAATTCAAATCCGAGGTTCTTTAACCTAGCCATAACCCCTTTCATCAAAATATCTATTATTTCAAAGATGTTTTCTTTGGTTAAAGAATTGAAAATCACAACATCATCTACTCTGTTTAGAAACTCTGGTGAGAAAGTACGTTTCAATGCCTTTTCTATAACCGCTTTATTGGCTTCTTCCGAATTTTGCATACGAGATTGTGTAGCAAACCCAACACCCTCTCCAAAATCTTTTAATTGTCTGGCTCCAATATTTGAAGTCATAATAATCAAAGTATTTTTGAAATCTACTTTACGTCCTAAACCATCTGTAAGTTGACCATCATCTAACACTTGTAACAAAATATTATAAATATCTGGATGTGCTTTTTCGATTTCATCAAGTAATATTACAGAATATGGTTTTCTTCTTACTTTTTCTGTAAGTTGACCACCTTCTTCATAACCTACATATCCTGGAGGAGCTCCAATTAATCTACTAACGGTAAACTTCTCCATATACTCACTCATATCTATTCGGACTAAAGCATCTTCAGAATCAAACATATACTTAGCTAAAGTTCGAGCCAATTCTGTTTTTCCTACACCAGTTGGACCAAGAAAAATAAAAGTTCCAATTGGCTTTTTAGGATCTTTCAACCCTACTCTATTGCGTTGAATGGCCTTAACCACTTTGCTAATAGCATCATCCTGACCAACAACCAATCCTTTCATTTCTATGGCCATATTCCGCAACTTTTCAGTTTCAGCTTGCACCATTCTTTTTACAGGAATCCCTGTCATCATACAAACCACTTCAGCAATATCTTCTTCGGTAATAGGATATCTTTTATTTTTACTATCTTCTTCCCAAAAGTTTTTCGCTTTTTCTAACTCCTCTTGCAATTTCTTTTCGTTATCACGTAATGAAGCTGCTTCTTCAAAACGTTGACTTTTAACAACCTTATTTTTCTCTTGCTTAGTGTCTTCAATTTTCTTCTCTAATTCCAAAATATCTTGTGGAACATTGATGTTTTTAAGGTGAACACGTGCTCCTACCTCATCTAAAACATCGATGGCTTTATCTGGTAACAAACGATCTGTGATATACCGATCACTAAGTTTTACACAAGCTTCAATTGCATCTGGAGCATACGATACATTATGATAATCTTCGTAGTTGGATTTGATGTTGGTAAGTATTTGAATGGTTTCATCAATACTTGGCGGATCAATGATAACTTTTTGGAAACGTCGATCCAATGCACCATCTTTTTCAATATACATTCTATATTCATCAAGGGTTGATGCACCAATACATTGAAGTTCTCCTCTAGCTAATGCAGGTTTAAAAATATTTGAGGCATCTAGTGATCCACTTGCCCCACCGGCACCAACAATAGTATGCAATTCATCGATAAAAAGAATTACATCACGGTTTTTTTCAAGCTCATTCATAATGGCTTTCATACGTTCCTCAAATTGCCCGCGATATTTTGTACCTGCAACTAATGCTGCCAAATCAAGAGAAACAACACGTTTATCAAACAATACTCTAGAAACCTTACGCTGAACAATACGAAGAGCTAAACCTTCAACAATAGCCGTTTTACCAACTCCAGGCTCACCAATAATAATTGGATTGTTCTTCTTACGTCGAGATAAAATTTGTGAAACACGCTCAATTTCTTTTTCTCTACCTACAATAGGATCTAATGTTCCCATTTCCGCCAAACGGGTAATATCTCTACCAAAATTATCTAATACCGGTGTTTTACTTTTGGCATTCCCAGTTTGTTGCTTTGCTTTTTGCTGGAAACTGCGCTTTTCCTCGTCAAAATCTTCTTCAGGATCTTCTGAAAACTCACTTTTTATATCGTTTGTTTTAATAACGCCAAGATCATTTCTGAATAAATCATAATCAACATCAAATTGATTTAGAATTTGTGTTGCAATATTTTCTTTATTTTTTAGGATGGAAAGCATTAAATGTTCTGTTTCTACGGTTGGACTTTTTAATGCTTTTGCTTCTAAAAGAGTTACTCTTATTACTTTTTCGGCTTGGCGAGTGAGCGGCAAACTATTAATATTGGCGATATTCTTTCCAGTTTTATCCTTAACAGCCAATTCTACTTCTTTACGCAATTCATAGAGATCAACATTCAAACTTTTCAAGATTTTAACAGCAGTATTTTCACCATCACGAATCAATCCTAGCAATAAATGTTCAGTTCCTATAAAATCATTGCCCAGTCTCAGTGCTTCTTCCCTACTAAACGAAATAATTTCCTTAACCTGGGCTGAAAAATTATTGTCCATGTGAGATATTTTAATTTATGAATGTATATAATAACAATAATAACAAATAAATTTGAGTTCTGTTTATCATCAATCGGTTTTAAGAAACCATTAAGATTTTAAACGGGTTGTCAAAAATAATATTATTAACAGTTAAATTACACTGAATGCAATTCAAACTTGATACCAAAGAAAAATTTCATGTCATTAGGATAGAAGAAAACGACTTAACTGCTAATTTGTCAGATGAAATCACAAAAATAATTACAAATTGTCTGAACACATCAATTAAGAATATTATTATAAATATGGGTAGAGTTACCCAAATTTCATCTAAAACGCTGGCAACGCTGATAGAATTTCAACTAAAAAGTTTTGAAAACGGATATTCATTTGTTTTCTGCAATTTTTCTCCTCAAGTAAAAGCATATTTGAAAGAAAAAGATATAATTGATGTGATTCAATTTACACCAACAGAAAATGAAGCTGTAGAAATTGTACACATGGATGAAATAGAAAGGGAAATGTGGGATTAGGCATAAATTTTGACATCAAATCAAATTGTAGGAAGTAAATTACAATAGATTACATTTATATGCGTTAATGTTTCTGTTTTTTAATTGTTTATAATATGTTTTCTGTAACCATACTCGGCAACAATTCTGCATTACCCATGCACAACAGGCATCCTACTGCTCAGGTGGTGGAATTGAATGAAGTTGCTTTTTTGGTAGATTGCGGAGAAGGTGCTCAAAGTCAAATGAATCACTTTAAAATTAGACGCAGCAGAATCAATCATATTTTTATTTCTCATTTGCATGGGGATCATTATTTTGGATTGCCTGGTTTATTGAATAGCTTTTCATTAATTGGTAGAGAAGACGATCTTCATCTTTATGCACCGAAACAATTAGAATCAATTTTACAACAAATTTTTGACGCTGCTGACAACACATTAAGCTATAAATTGCATTTTCACCCACTTCCCACAGAAGGATTAATTCTTGATGAAAAGAAAATTACGGTAACATGTTTCCCCGTTCATCACAGAATTGCTTGTTGGGGATTTATGTTTAAAGAAAAAGAAAAACCTCGTCGTGTTAACAATGAAAAATGTATTAAGCTAAACATCCCATCTTCTTTTTATGGGGATCTCAAATTGGGAAAAGATTTTATTCATCCCAATGGTGATGTTGTTAAAAATGAATGGGTGACAATTTCTCCATCTCCAGCTAGATCTTATGCATATTGTGCTGATACAAAATATGAAGAATCATTTTTACCTTTTGTGAAAGATGCAGATTTACTCTATCATGAAACAACTTATTTGTCCATTGATGATGTAAAAGCAACCCTTCGTTATCATTCAACAACCCATCAAGCAGCAAGATTTGCACAAAAGGCAAATGTAAAAAGATTATTGATAGGACATTTCAGTAGCAAATATGCTCAATTAGAGCAGTTTTTAGAAGAAACAAAATCTATATTTCCTCAAACGGAACTTGCCATTGAGGGAACTTCATTTTTTATTCGCTAATCAATTTTAGTGAAAAACCTTAGACCAAAACCATTAAGCTAACTTTAATTTTTCAATTAAAAATTTAATGTTAAAGTGAAGTTCTTCACTAACTTTACATACAGGTAATCTAAAAAAGTTTCCACAAATACTCATTTCAGAAAGATAAGCTTTAACCCCACTTGGGTTGCCTTCTAAAAATAATGTAGGAATAATATCCAAAAAAGCATTGTGTAATGGTCTCGCTGAAATAAAATCCCCTTGAAGACATAACTTAACCATTGCTGAAAAATCACGTGGGAATGCATTTCCAACTACTGAAATTACACCAATTGCGCCAACAGCTATAAGTGGCAAAGCCAATCCATCATCTCCACTAATTAATTCAAAACCTTCAGGTTTATCTTTTATAATCTGCATCATTTGCTCCATATTTCCAGAAGCTTCTTTTATTCCAATAATATTTTTGTATGTATTTGCTAACCGAATGGTAGTTTTTGCAGACATATTCATACCTGTTCTTCCTGGAACATTGTATAAAATTACCGGCAAAGGACTTTTCTCAGCAATTAATGAATAATGTTGAAAAATACCCTCTTGATTTGGTTTGTTGTAATAAGGACTAACAGACAAGATTGCGTGGTAACCCGTTAAATCTGTAGATGAAAGTGATTCTAACACATCATTTGTATAATTTCCGCCAATTCCTGCAACCAAAGGTAGATTTGCGTAATTATTTTGTGCAACAAAGCTAAATACTTGTTGTTTTTCAAATTTTGAAAGGGCAACATTTTCTCCTGTGGTTCCCAAAACCACCAAATAATCAACTTTTCCATCAGAAAGGTGATGAATGAGTTTGTTCAATCCATCCCAATCAATTTCACCATCTTGCAAAAAAGGGGTAATAATAGCTACTCCGGTACCTAAAAAAGTTGCAGCTGACATCTTCTTAAATTTATTTGTTTAAGCTTCTTCCCAGAAACCCATTTTTGAAAATTTTGCTACCCGTTGTTCAATTCTTTCTTCTGGAGAGAGTTGTTTTAGTTCTTGTAAAATTGGAAGGATATATGCTTTTAATTTTTCAGCAGCTTCATCATAATCCCAATGTGTTCCACCCAAAGGCTCTGGAACTATGCCGTCTACAAGTCCAAACTTAATCATGTGATCGGCTGTTAATTTAAGTTCATCAGCAGCTTTTTCTTTCATATCCCAACTTCTCCAAAGAATTGAACTGCAGCTTTCAGGTGAAATAACAGTGTACCAAGTATTTTCCATCATTAAAACTCGATCTCCAACACCAATTCCTAGTGCACCACCACTTGCTCCTTCTCCAATAACTACACATATTACAGGAACTTTCATCCTCAGCATCTCAAAAATATTTCTTGCAATTGCTTCACCTTGGCCTCGCTCTTCTGCTTCAATTCCTGGAAAAGCTCCAGGAGTATCCACTAAAGTTATGATTGGTTTATTGAACTTTTCGGCAAGTTTCATCAACCTTAAAGCTTTTCTATAGCCTTCAGGATTTGCCATACCAAAATTTCGCAATTGCCTCATTTTAGTATTGATGCCTTTTTGATGACCAATAAGCATTACTGTTTCCCCATTCAAAGATGCGAAACCACCTACAATTGCTTTGTCGTCTTTAAAATTTCTATCACCATGTAACTCGGTAAAATTGGTACACATGCGCTTAATATAAGCTAAAGTATATGGTCTATCTGGGTGGCGACTCAATTGAACTTTCTGCCAATTGGTTAATGATTCAGTAATTTCTTTTCGCTTTTCAAGGATTTTTTCATCCAAATGGCGAATTGGTTCATCTAAATCTATCTTGTTTTTAGCTGCTGCAGCTTTTAGTTGAATAATCTGATCACCAAGATCTTTGATCGGTTTTTCAAACTCTAAGTACTGTCGGTTTTCTAAATCAGGCATTGCGTCTTTTGTTTGAAGGGCTTCAAATATAGCAAATATCTATAAAGTAAACGTTTTACAACCAATTTTTATAAAATCTAAATGCCGAAATATTCATTTCGAGATACTTATTTTTTTATTTTGATACTATTGTCTATTGAATTTAGAAATTTATGCCTCATTCTACCCTATATTTATTCAATATTTTATGAATTAAAAATTCATCTTTTTTTATGAGTTCCGATATTCTTTTTGAAAATCAACAATTTGAAAACATAATATTTAATGAAACACCTTTTCCTATTGGAGAATATGAATATTGTGTATTCAATAACTGTGATCTATCAAATGCAGACCTTTCCAATTTCACTTTTGTATCCTGCACATTTTTAGAAACCAATTTTAGCAATTCAAAATTAAATCAAACAGCCTTTAGATCTTGTTTATTTTCAAATAGCAAATTAATGGGATTACATTTTGAAGATTGTCACCCTTTTTTATTTGAAGTTGAATTTAAAACCTGTATTCTAGATTTTTCATCTTTTAACCTTATGAAAATAAAAAATATAAATTTTGAAAATTCTAGTTTAGTAGATGTTGATTTCACCTCCACAGATTTAAACAGTGCTGTTTTTAAAAATTGTAACTTATCAAAATCTTTGTTTAATCAATCCAATTTAGAAAAAGCTGACTTTAGTTCCGCTTATAATTATTCTATTGACCCTGAAATTAACAATGTAAAAAAAGCTAAATTTTCTCTACCAGGAGTATTAGGGCTTTTAGATAAACATCAAATTAAAATTATTTAGATAAGCCCAATCAATAATCTATTTAAAAACATAAAATAGATTTGTAATCTTTAATTTTAGAAAACCTTAATATCAGCGATTATGTCATCACGTAGAAATTTTATTCAACAAACAGCACTTGGTTTAACTGGTGCAATTGTACTTCCAGCTAAAGGAAATGCAGCAATTAACAATTTAAGTAATCAATTAGCCACTGCTTCTGAAATACAAGTAGGCATAGCAGGTTATTCATTTGCAAAATTCAACCTAGAACAATCTTTATTGATGATGAAAAGAATTGGTGTTAACCAATTGTCATTAAAGGATTTTCATTTGCCACAAAATAGCACACAAGAACAAATTGATAGGGTGATGAATGCTTGTAAAAATGCGGGAATCAATGTGTATGCACTTGGGGTTATATATATGAAATCAAAAGAAGCTGTGGACACTGCATTCTCTTATGCTCAAAAAACGGGTGTAAATATGATTGTTGGTGTGCCTAATTACGATTTAATTACTTATGCTGAGGAGCAAGTAAAAAAATATGGTATTAAGTTGGCCATACATAACCATGGTCCAGAAGATGCGTTATATCCTGCTCCAAAAGATGTTTATGATAGGATTAAAAATTTAGATGCTGGAATGGGGATGTGCATTGATATTGGTCATTCAATGCGCGCGGGTTCTATTCCAGAAAAAGCGATCAGAGATTTTAAATCTAGATTGTTTGATTTGCATATAAAAGATGTGAGCGTTGCAGCTAAAGAAGGCAAAGCAATTGAAATAGGCAGAGGTGTTATCAATTTCCCTGAAGTTGTAGAATCTTTAAGAAAGATAAATTTCAAAGGCGTTTGTAGCATTGAATTCGAAAAAGACATGACAGATCCATTACCAGGAATGGCAGAGTCTGTCGGCTATTTTAAAGGCGTTTTGGCAGCAGAAGAATAAATAGCAATTGTTATTGGTTAATGGTAATTTATTAAAAAATATTTATAAGAGATTATTTACTTTAGGATACGGTCAATACGATAGCAACTATTGTATTGACCGTAAAATTTTATTTAAAGATGAAAAAAACACTTTTTATTATACTTTTCTTTTTTGTGATTTTACAAACAACTGTTGGACAGCAACTTAGTAAAGATGAACGGATGCAATGGTGGCGTGAAGCGAAATTTGGAATGTTTATCCATTGGGGTGTATATGCTCAATGGGCTGGTGTTTATAAAGGACACGAACAATTAAAAGGTGGTGCAGAATGGATAATGAATAGGTCAAAAATACCTGTATCTGAATACCAAGAAATGTCAAAACAATTTAATCCAATTCAGTTTAATGCAGAAGAATGGGTTAAAATGGCAAAAGATGCTGGGATGAAATACATTATTATTACTGCGAAGCATCATGATGGTTTTGCAATGTTCAAAACTACTGCAAGTAAGTGGAATATTGTAGATGCTACGCCTTATGGTAAAGATATATTGCTTCCACTTTCAGAAGCTTGCAAAAAATATGGTATAAAATTGGGCTTCTATTATTCACAAGCACAAGATTGGAACAATCCTGGTGGTTCTGCAGCAAGAAAAGTAGCTTCTGAGGGTTGGTTGAATCCAGATTCTACAGCTATTGATGCATATACTCTAACACATAAGGGGCATTGGGACAAAGCACAAGAAACCAGAAGTTTTGATGATTATATTGATGAGGTTGCAGTTCCGCAAGTAAAAGAACTGCTAACCAATTATGGTGAAATTGCTGTTTTATGGTGGGATACGCCAACAAATATGACTGATGAAACAGCCATAAAGCTACAAGATCAGCTTAAACTTCAACCCAATATTATCACAAACGATAGACTAAAAAGACCAAACTTCCCCGGCGACACAAGAACTCCAGAACAAAAAATTCCAGGTGCTGATGAAGTGGATAATAACGATTGGGAAACATGTATGACAATGAATGGTACATGGGGATTTAGAACATCTGATAACAAATGGAAATCTGCAAAAATCTTAATTCAAAATTTATGTGATATAGCTTCTAAAGGCGGAAATTATTTATTAAATGTAGGTCCTAAACCAGACGGTAATTTTCCTGAACCTAGTATTCAATCTTTGAAAACTATAGGTGAATGGATGAAAGTAAATGGTGATGCAATTTATTCAACTCAAAAAAACCCTTTACCAATAGTAGATTGGGGCAGAATTACGCAAAAACAAACCAAACGTGAAACAATTTTGTATTTGAATGTTTTCAATTGGCCAAATAATGGCAAACTTATTGTTCCAAGCTTCAAAAACAAAGTAATTGGAACTTCACTTCTGGCAGATGGAAAACCTTGTAAAACAAATCAATCAATAAATGGAATTGAAATTTTTGTTCCAACTGTAATGCCAGACTCTAAGGTTACTGTTATAAAGATGATTTTAAAGGGAAAACTCATCTCAAATCAAAAATCAACAGGAAAAATGAAATCTGGAGAATTGGATTAAGTAAAATCTAAAAAAGCTTTTAAATCAAAGTATTTGTAAAATCTAAATTTATAATTCAAATCATTATTATTCAATTTGGAAAAAAGAGAGGTATAACACCTCTCTTTTTTTTAATCAAAATTATGCTAGTCTATTTCTAAAAACTAGAAATAGTGATTATACGTAGATTTTCGCGTTATCTAATGTAGTATCTACGCATATTTACAAAGTCGCTTGGGTATTACTACTGAATCTTTAATCAATCGACAAATTATATGGAAAAACACTTGAATATTAAAAAGACAGGTATTACTTTAGCTAAACAATCGGCAATAAGGCTGAAGTTCTTTGAAAATTCTTTAATCAAAATTAAATAAAACAGTAATTCATATAATTATATACGTGATTACTTAAACAATATCAATACACTGAAACCACAAATAATCACATCCTAAAAAAACCAACCAATCCAATCCAACAAAAAAACCAAACCAATCCAATCCAACTGAAAAAACTAAACCAATCCAATCCAACTGAAAAACCAAACCAATCCAATCCAAATAAAAAACCAACCAATCCAATCCAAATAAAAAAACAAACCAATCCAATCCAACAAAAAAACCAACCAATCCAATCCAAATAAAAAACCAAACCAATCCAATCCAACAAAAAAACCAAACCAATCCAATCCAACAAAAAAACCAACCAATCCAATCCAACTGAAAAAACCAATTCCAACTAAAGTCTAGAAAAATCACGTGAAGCCATGGAATCGTTAATACTGTTCCATGGCTGACCCTGAGTTTGCCGACATACCAATAATTCGGTAATTGTAATGAACTTATCCAACCACATCAAAAAAATTATTAAAAAAAGAGAGGCACATCACCTCTCTTTTTTATGTCCATTAAATTATTGTTTCACAAATTGCTGAATAGAATAAAACAAAATAGGAACTCAAAAATCTAAATTATTCACCACATCCAATTGGAGCACCTGGAGGCGTTGGAACATGTAATGTAGGTTTTGCTTTTTCTGGTGATTTCATTCTATCCAATGCTAAAATATAATGGCCTTTTAAATATGCATCTATATTCAACTTTTGTTGAGATTCGATATATGATTTAAGTTCATCAACAGCCTTACGAACCATAGATTTAGCAGCAAAAGAAGCTAAATCATCAACAGAAGATGCTAATAAATATGTCAACAATACTTGTTCAGTTTGTTGTTGAATAAGACTTTGCATACCTAATTTGCGTGAAGATTTCCAAGTAGAATCAATTAATTTAGAAATCATTTCAGACAATGGAAAAGCATCTGAGCCACTCATTGCCATTCTGCTAATTCTTTCTGAATTAAAAACAAAAGACAGTGGTAAATCTGCACCAGCTTCAGCTGCTGCCAATGGATCGAAAGCTAAACCGGTATGTTTTTTAAACAATTCACGGTTAAATTCATAACCAGCCGGACGAGGTGGGATAAGTTTTACAACATGGTCTGGCACTTGTAAAAACGATGGATTTAAAACATCAATTACTGCATCTAAAGCTTTAAGTTGAGCTGCCCTACTTACTGGTTCTAAAACTTTCTGTTGCTCCCCGTTAAGTGCATAAGAATAATCACTACCTCCAAGCAATTTGGTAACAGCTTCTGTTTGATAACGATGATAGAAGTAAATTGGAACCAAAACATCCTCTAAAAAAGCCATAGGTACACCTTGTCTAATGCTATTCTTACCAAATTGTTGTAGTGCCTTTGTCCTAACTTTAATCATTTCTTGTAATTCTGCAACAGCATCTTTGCCATTATCCCACAAATGAGCTGTGGGATGCAAACCTCCGGGAGCTCTAGCATCTCGATCACTTATAAATAGCATTCCCTTGGACGTTGCATCATCCAAAATTTTATCTAAAGCAAGAACTTGATTATCGGATTTTGAAAATTCTCTATACCCCCAATTAATCGCAATTTTATCCCATTCCCCAATTTTATTGTCATATACTTTGCTCAAATCAACTTCACCATTAGCATTCAACCTTACTAATGGATGAGGATAGTCCATAACTGAAGCTCTATCATTGTAGTTTGATGCATAATTATGCATCAAGCCAAGAGTATGGCCAACTTCATGAGCAGCAAGTTGTTGTAACCGTGATAATCCTGCTTGTAACATTTTATTGTCTTTAGGCATACCATTTTCAAAGGGAGACAATAATCCTTGAAAAATGAGATAATCTTGACGAACTCTAAGTGATCCTAATGTAACCTGACCTTTAATAATTTCACCAGTTCTTGGATCAGTAACACCACCACCGTAACTCCAACCCCTAGTTGAGCGATGCACCCAATTGATCATATTGTAGCGAATATCCATAGGGTCTGCATCAGCTGGTAATACTTTAACTTGAAAGGCGTTGATAAACCCAGCAGCTTCATAAGCTTGATTCCACCAAGAAGCACCTTCAATTAATGCAGATCTTATAGGCTCTGGAGTGCCGTTATCTACATAATAAATTATAGGTTTAACCGCTTCACTTTTAGCAGCATTAGGATTTTTTTTCTCTAAACGATGCCTTCTAATGTAAAACTTTTCAATCGGTTCTGTTACTGGCGTTGAATAATCAAAAAATGAAACAGGAATAAAACTAGAACGTGGATCAAAAACCCTTGGTTTAAAATTATTATCTGGCAATTGTACAAAAGAATGGTGCATTCTAAGTGTAATTGCATTTGCAGTAGGTGTTACAGATTGAACATAATTACCAATTACACCATCAAAATTTCCAAAACTTATTGTAGTTTCAATTTCAGTATTTAAAGGGAAGTTTTTTGTTCTTGCCATATAAATAGCAGATCTAGAACTATCTGGCATAAAATTTCCTTGTTGGCTTTTGCGGAGTTGTTGAGTTACTTGCATTGCATCGCGCAACAAAAAAGCTGTTGCATCTACCAATACATTTTTGTTGGTTTCAGCAATTGCTGTAAACCCCCAAAGTATTGATGAAGCAAAAGATTCTTCAACTGCTCTCTTTTCGGATACATCAGTTGAGCTTGCCCTAAATGAATAATTGGGCTCTACAAGTAATACCTTCTTCCCTACTCTATTAAACTTCACAATATTTCCACCACTGTTTAAACCTCTATCAAGTCCAATATCATTAGAACCTAATCCAGCAGGCAATGATACAACATACAACCATTCGGTATCCCACTTGTCAATTTCCATATACATTCTGCCATTTTGTTCATCCCAATAAATATTAAAATAACCTGGCATTTTTTGCATACCACTAACCCGCTGATCTATTGAAGGCAATTGTGCTGAAACAGAAAAAGTTGTACAAATAAATAACAAGGAAAAAACCACTTTGAAAAATCGAAAGAAATAACGATGCTGCATAATTTAAAAATTAAAAATGATAATAAGTAGTTAGTAATTAGTAGTTAGTAAATCCGAAAAAAAAATAACCATTACCCCTTAACAATTGACCATTAACAATTGAATAGTAAATTTCTCAAAAAGAAAAAGGTTAAAATAAAGTTAATGAAATCTTTACTTTTACAAACAAACATCAACGAGTGAAAATAAGTTTATGGTCGGTAGGAAAACAAAATGATGCCTATATTTCAACAGGGGTAGAAGATTTTACAGGAAGAATTAGTAGATATTTTTCAGTAGAATGGCAATTGATACCTACGCCTAAATTATCTGGAAAAATGAGTGAATCCGAGTTAAAAAAAGCTGAGGCTTCTATATTATTAAACCAGATTCATAAAGATGATTATTTAGTTGCATTAGATGAACGAGGCAAAATGTTAAGTTCCCCTGATTTGGCTCAATTTATACAAATAAGGGCGAATGAAAGCACTAAAAATATTGTATTTCTCATTGGCGGAGCCTATGGTATTGATGAAACTGTTTTAAAAAGAGCACAGTTAAAATGGTCACTTTCTTCATTAACCTTTCCTCATCAATTGGTAAGATTAATACTGACTGAACAAGTTTACCGTGCTTGCACTATATTGCGTAACGAAAAATATCATCACCAGTAAAATTTACTAATGTCAATTACAATTCTGATTATAATTATTACCTGTTTGGTTTCATTTCCTACTTTTTCAAATGAAAATTTAAAAGACAATCTATTGTTTTGGCCATATAAAATACTTAGACGCAACCAATATTATCGCTTTTTAACAGGAGGATTTATACATGCAGACACAATGCACCTCCTTTTCAACATGATTACGCTTTATTCTTTTGGAGAAGCAGTTGAGAAATATATGTTTCCCTCGGTTTTTAATCAATTGACAAGTCCACTTTATATCATATTGTATGTTTTAGCAATTCCAATATCATCAATCCCAGATTTTTTAAAACATAAGGATAATTTTGAATATCGGGCATTAGGTGCTTCAGGAGCGGTTTCAGCAGTTATTTTTTCCGCAATTCTTTTTAGTCCGGATATGCCTTTGCAATTTTTCTTTATTCCATTTAATATTCCAGGTTATGTATTTGGAATATTGTTTCTTATTACCTCTGCTTATCTTGCCAATAAAGGTCAAGGTAATATTGGACATAATGCCCACTTTTGGGGAGCCGTTTTTGGTTTGGCATTTACCTATTTTGCCGCAAAAGCAATAAGCGGAATTGATTTAATGCAAGAACTCATTCTTCTCATCAAAGCAAAATTGAATGGAGTGATTCATATTTAAATAAAAAATATTAATAAAAATTGCTCATTTAGATTGAATGTACTTTTTTAATTATTAATGAATCCAAGCAAAAATCTTAAGTAAAACCATTGTAAATAAACTTAACTTATTGGAAATATATCTATAAAGAATAGCTCTTGTAATCATGATTTCATCACTATTAGAGATGATTACTATAGTTAATGTTATTTCGCAATTTGGATTACGTAATTATCAAAGACAATAAAATTGTTATTCAATTATTGATTTTATAACTTTTTAAAGTAGGGTTTAAAACAATTTATCAACAATTGAAAATCTCAGTTTGATAGCCAACCATCATAGTTTGATGCATTTCTAATATAAAAGCAGAATTTAATTTTACAAAAAAAAGGCTTTTGAGAATGGATATAAAATTCAAACTCAAAAGCCTTATTATTAAATAAAAGAAGTAAAAATTATAATAAACTTATTGTTTCATTCCAGGAAACAATGGTCTGCCAACAATTTCTCTAAAAGGCCAAGGCATAGCTAACATAATAAAGATGAAAGCTATTACAAAAAAGATAAATGCTTTTTTGTATTTTTCTTCATCAGAAACAGCTTTTTTTGCCATGCCATAACCCAATGTTATCATTACAATTGATAAAATCATGAGTGTTGGATGTTCTAACCAGAAGAAACGATAAAACTTATTCTTCATAAAACTTCCTTCTCCAGGAAATCCTTTTGTTATTCCATAACGACCAGCAACCAATTGATAAAGGCCTAATAAAAGTGTAATGTGAGAAGCAATCATCGTAAACAACCACATTTTTTTATCAGCTGGCGAAAACAGTTTCTTTGATTTCCAACCAATAAAACTCTTAACAATAGAAGCTATCAATAAAATCAATATAACCCATCTTAAAAAATTATGTAGGTGTACTAAACCAATATCCATCTTTATTATTTTTTTCAAAAATACAACTAAAGTTAACGCGACAGCCATTTATATAAACGATCGGCATCCTCTTTTTTAAATAACTGAGTACCTTCATTTAAAGTTGCAGCAGAACCACAGGCAACACCAATTCTTATCATTTGTTTGAAGTTAAATCCTTGTTGCATTCCCCAAACCATACCGGCAACCATACTATCGCCTGCGCCAACCGTGCTTTTTCTCTTTACATTTGGTGCAACAATGCGTTCACATTCGTTTTTTGTAACCAACATAGCACCTGAGGCTCCCATTGAAACAACAACAACTTCACATTTTCCCATTTTAATCAATTCCATTGCTGCATCATCAACATCATCTAATTCTAATTCAGCAGAACCCGACAGCTTGCTTAATTCTAAAAGATTAGGCTTTACTAAATAAACACCTTGCTCAACTGCTTTCAACAGAGGTTCGCCAGAAGTATCTACTATATATTTTGATCCTTTTTTCTCTACAATCTTACCAATCTGAGCATAAAAATCATATTTCAACCCTTTTGGCAAAGAACCACTTGCAACCACTATTTCCGGAAATGGATTAATCTTATTGATGGTTTCAAGTATTAAATCAGCTGTTTGACTTGAAATAGTTGGTCCATCTACAACAATTCTGAACTGTTGATTACTCAATTGTTCTGAAATAACAATGCTTTCTCTAGTTTCTTCTTGAAGATTAATTGCAATCAATTCAATATCTTCTTTCTTTATCAATTCGTTTAACAAATCACCATTCCTTCCACCGGTTAAAGTCAAAATGGTAGATTTCCCTCCTAATTTGCTTATCCCTTTAGAAACATTAATTCCACCACCACCAGCATCAACCCTTGGATTTGCTACTCTCAATTTATGTTCGGGAATTAATTTGTCAACATTGTAATTTTTATCAATAGAAGGATTTAGGGTAATAGTTAATATTGAATACATGTATAAAATAATTTGTAAAGATAAAAAGTAAGGAAAACTATTCTACCCAATCAGCGATAAATATATTGGTATCACGAGTTCCACCATTGTTTCTATTGCTGCAAAATACAATCTTCTTGCCATTAGGAGAAAACATCGGAAAGGCATCAAAACCTTTATCTCTACTAACTTTTTCCAAAGAACCATCTATGTTTAATAGATATAAATTAAATGGAAAACCTCTTTTATATTCATGGTTAGATGCAAAAAGAATTCTTTTGCTATCAGGCATAAAAACAGGAGCCCAATTGGCTTGTCCAAGCTTTGTAATTTGTTTCTGATTTTTTCCATCAGCATCTGCTGTAAAAACTTCCATTTGAGTTGGAGCCACCATATTTTCAGACAATAAATCTTTGTATGATTTAATATCTTCAGGTGTTGTGGGCCTTGAAGCCCGCCAAATTATTTTTTTTCCGTCAGAACTAAACCAAGCACCACCATCATAACCCAATGTATTAGTAATTCTTGTTGTTTGGGTAGTTTGTAAATCCATCAAATACAAATCAATATCTCCGTCTCTTAAACTAGTAAAAATTATCTTCTTTCCATCAGGAGAAAGGGTTGCCTCTGCATCATAACCAGGAGTTTTGGTGAGTTGTTTAACTATTTTACCAGAAGTATCGGCAATAAAAATATCCATGTCAGCATACAATGGCCATATATATTTATTACCATATTTGGTTCGATCTGGAACTGGAGGACAATCAGCACTTCCCAAATGGGTTGATGCAAAGAGGATGTGTTTTCCGTCTTTTAAAAAAAAGGGACAAGTTGTTCTACCAGTTCCTGTGCTTATTTTTTTTGTAACAAAAGATTCATTTGCAGAGGTTGGCAATTTCCCAAAATAAATTTGATCGCAAAGTATTCCTTCTTTAGGGTTTGTTTTTTGAAAAACAAGAAACTTGTTATCAAAACTAAAATACGCTTCAGCGTTGTCACCACCAAATGTCAATTGTCTAACATTTCTCAAATGAGATTCTTCAGGATATTGAACGGTATCAGACGAATTATCCTTTATAAAACTATAAAGAGATCGGCTAGAACTTGAAAAATTATTAACAAATAATGCTAAAGAAACAAAAAGAACAAATAATAACTTCATAGATTTATCTTATAGAAAGAAAAATAAAACATAAAATTATGAGTAAATCAACAAACAATACTAGATAAAAAAAATCTTTGAAAAAAATAGACTAATGGTGTTTTGTTTATAATTTAATGTTTGGCACTTAAATAAGTTTTAGAGAATTAAATGATTTGTAAAAATTTATATTATGATTCTACAAAAAACAAAAACATTTAACAATTGGGGAATAATAATGTGTTTGTTACCTTTACAACATGCCGATTATAGCACCCTCTTTACTTTCAGCAAATTTTATTGATTTACAGACAGATTGTAATATGCTCAACAATAGTGAAGCAGATTGGTTTCACTTAGATGTTATGGATGGTAGATTTGTTCCTAACATTAGTTTTGGGTTGCCTGTTATAGCAGCAATCAGAAAAGCAACTACAAAAATTTGTGATGTTCATTTAATGATAGAAGATCCAGGAAAATATATTGCAGACTTTAAAAATGCGGGAGCGGATATTTTAACAATACATATAGAAGCTTGTCCTCATTTACATAGAAATATTCAGCAGATTCATCAATTGGGAATGAAAGCTGGGGTGGCATTAAATCCGCACACTTCAATAGATTTGCTAATTGACATTTTACCATCAATTGACATGGTTTGCTTAATGAGCGTAAATCCAGGTTTCGGTGGGCAACAGTTTATACCACAAACACTTTCAAAGATTTCAAGGCTAAGAAAAATTGCAGATGAATTAAGACCAGATTTGTTAATTGAAATAGATGGCGGTGTAAATATGATTAATGCAAAATCAATAGTTGATGCAGGTGCAAATGTATTGGTTGCAGGAAATACCGTGTTTTCAGCAACAAATCCTACTGATATCATAAATCAACTTAAGTATATTTCCTAAATAAAACAAATTTTTAATTTTAATATCAGTTAATTTTAAAATATTTTCAAATTGTTATAAAAATATACTACTAATATAAGTATATTTTTAAATCAATAAAGCGTAAAACTTCGCAATATAAGTAAGTATTTATACTTTAGCATTATGTAATCGTAAGCAGCTTATAAAAAATCCAATCAATTCGACAAAGAACCAAATTTCGACTGAATCCAATCCATTCAAACCACTGGAAATTCCAGAACTAATTTTTTAACCGTCATTCGAAACTTTGAACCCCTATGTCTAAGTATTTTAATCCTTTCACAAAGATTACTTCTAAATGGATAATCTTTTCTCTTGAGCAAGTTTTAGTCCTCATGTCATTAATTTGTTCTTTCGTTATTTCGGCATCTTTAAGTAATAATTTGAATGTACATGACACTTCTTTTGGACTATTAGTTTTTATTAATGTGGCAATCACCACTTTTGGTATGTTGCTTTTTAAGACACATACTGGAATTATTCGATATTCTGAATTTAGAGATGTTTACACAATTTTAAAATTTTCTGTTTTCCAATTTGTTTGCTGGTTAACATTACATCAAATGGTTGCAAATCTAATTACCCCATTGGAAAATGTGCCCTACATAATGGTGATAAATTTGCTATTGGTTAGCTTATTTATGATAGGATTTAGGTTATTGGTTAAAGAAATTTACGGTAGATACTTTAAAGAATCAAAAGCTTCTAACAATGTTTTGGTTTATGGTGCTGGAGCAAAGGGTTTAGCATCAAAAAAATCAATTGAATTAGATGGCAAAAATAAAACAACTGTTATTGCATTCATTGATGATGATGTAAAAAGAATTGGAAAAACATTAAATGGTTTAAATGTTGTTTCTGGAGATTTAAATTCTCTAAAAAAATTAATTAACAGATTTCAGATTAAGGAAATTATTCTTGCAGCAGAAATTTCTACAGATAAGAAATCAGATTTAGCTACGATGTGTGCTGAAATTGGTGTACGCCTTTCTACAGTTCCACCATTATCAAGTTGGACAAATGGAAGCTTTAAACCAAGACAAGTAAAAGAGCTAACTATTGAATCATTGTTGGAAAGAGAGGTTATTCAAGTTTTAAACGAAAACTCTCAAAAAGAATTTGAAAAAACTACTGTATTGGTTACTGGCGCAGCAGGAAGTATTGGATCAGAAATTTGTCGTCAACTTAGCAAATACAATTTAACAAGATTAGTTTTACTTGATCAGTCAGAAACAGGTTTACATGACATTGTACATGAGTTAACTGAGCAAAATGAGTCTATTGATTTTTGTATGGAATTAGCAAGTATTAGAGACGCAGACAGAGTAAATGCAATAATGCGTAACTACAAACCACAGTTTGTTTTTCATGCAGCAGCATATAAGCATGTACCAATTCTAGAGTATTTCCCATACGAGGTAGTAAGTACAAATGTAAAAGGAACAAAGATTGTTGCTGATGCTGCATACAAATATGGTGTTAAGAAATTTGTCATGATTTCTACTGACAAAGCGGTAAACCCTACCAATATTATGGGGGCTACAAAGCGAATAGCTGAAATGTATGTTCAATCAATGAACAATCAAGGTGGAACACAGTTTATAACCACTAGATTTGGTAATGTATTAGGTTCAAATGGTTCAGTTGTACCTTTGTTTAAAAGACAAATAGAAAAAGGTGGACCACTTACAGTAACTCACCCTGATATTACAAGATATTTTATGACAATTCCAGAAGCAAGTAATCTTGTTTTAGAGGCTGGTATCATGGGAAATGGTGGTGAAATATTTGTCTTTGATATGGGTAAGCCGGTTAAAATTGTTGACCTTGCTAAAAAAATGATTGAATTGTCTGGAATGCGTTATGGTAAAGACATTGATATTGTTTTCCAAGGTTTACGCCCAGGAGAAAAAATGTTTGAAGAGTTATTTAAAGATTCAGAAAACTTGGTTTCGACTCACCATCCAAAAATTTTGAAAGCTTTAAAATGTGATGTGCCTGTAGATTTCATAAACAACTATACAAGCTTGTTAGAACTTGCACAAAATCAACAAGTGGCTTCATTAAGAAACCAAATAAAAAGTATTGTTCCTGAATACAATTATGAGCGTCAAGATCATGTTGTATCAAATGTAAGATTAATTAAATCTAAAGAGTCTGTTAAGAAAACAAATGAAGAGTTTCAAAAAAATATTTCATTGTCTAACTTAAATTAATTATTAAATACAATAATATTTAAAAATATAAACTTTAAATGCAAAAAGAGTTATCAAAATTGATAACTCTTTTTGCATTTAAGAAACTTAAGAATTTTATAAAAATTTAAATTTACAAATAAACTAACTCATTATTTATTGAAAATTCAACTGTTTAGAAATACCTACTCCCAGATTTATAAATTCTGATTTATTAAAATTTCCCTTACCATTATCTCCAAAAAACTTCTCACAATTCAATAATATGGAAGTGCTATTATTTAAATCATACTTGATTCTACAACCAACATTAAAACTAATTACATTTTCAGCATTAAATGTAGTTGCAGGAGTAAATTCATACAATTTACCATTTACAAAAAATGATTCTTTTATGTACAATGTAGTTCCAAAAGTATTTTGAAAATTAGTTCCTAATGTACCCCACACTGAGATATTCTTTTTTAATCTTAATAATTTTATATCTGCATTAATACCCAAATAAATATTAGTAGCTTCCTCAAGTTCAAATGTTCCGATGCGTTCTGCACCAAGTGATTTTACTAACTTTATCAACCCTCCAATTTTACTATTGATAGCCCTTAAACTATCTTTGGCATCGTAAGGTGCACAATCACTGTCAAAACCATTTGGAAAACTTGAAGATTTTGCTATACCAAGCGATACTCTGTAATTTAAAAAAGAGAGTCCTTCTTTTAAAGCACCTGTTTGAATATAAAACCCTTTCATGCCTTTTGAGATTGTAGCATTATTGTACCCTGAAACGAATTCAACACTGATAGGCTTGTGTTGTTGTGCATAACAATTAATACTTGCTACTAATGACATAAAACTTACTAAAATTGCATTTTTGATCATTGTTTGAAATTTTATCCCACACTTTAATGGTGGTTGGTTAGAGAAAAATTTAATGACTTTCGTTAACTACAAAGGCATATTGTAAACAATCGCTTATTTTTCGGACAGTATAATTAATGTTATCATATTTCAAGGTTCCATTGCCAAAATTATCATTGACAATATTTGCTAGCATTCCCCTCCTTGTTATGTAATCTGAACCTCTAAATTCATATTGCGATCCAAGAACGACCTTAAATCCAACTGAGACTCCTGCATTAAAAGTAGGAACCATCAGGTAACTAATGTTACCAAAATTATTTCTTGTGGTATCTATCCGTAAACCGGCTGTTACATTGATGTTTGCTTCTCCATTGGAATTGTAAAACCAACCTTGTTTAGAATAAATAAGCATTGGATTATCGTACTGTTCTAACTTCCAATCATCATTGTATATTAAATTGCAATCAACCCAATCACCCATATATTTTCTTCGAATTTTAAAATCTTTACAAACATATCGTTCATTTACTCCAATTGGATTTAATGTAGGTTGAGGATTAACCACTAAATAATTAGGTTTCGCATAACATTGTATCATTACAAAGTAGTTGCTCCCCCCCAGCCAAGTTCTGAAATTCTTCAAAAGTTTAACTTTAGGAATATATACAGATAAAACATATTTATCATCTAATGTATCAGACAAGACATTGTTTTCTATTCTTCTATTTTGTAATCTATTAGTAGGGTCTGAAAGCGTATTATCTATCAAAGGACTTTTAATATTTCCAATTTCATTGATGTTTAAAACAAAAGTTGGATTATTCTTAGCATACAATTCATTTGCAATGAACGTTAACACATTATCATCTTCATTTTCGTCATTTTGATACGCTTCAACATCTTCAACTTCTTGCAAAGGATAATAGGTGATTGCTGGACTTAAAATATCTACTTGACTAAAGTTTTCTGAATATGGAAAATAAATTTGGGTTCCATCA
The DNA here is from genome assembly GCA_945871875.1 of Sphingobacterium thalpophilum. Classification (GTDB taxonomy): domain Bacteria; phylum Bacteroidota; class Bacteroidia; order Chitinophagales; family Chitinophagaceae; genus Pollutibacter. The sequence goes on along the minus strand of CAMBYC010000001.1, from coordinate 41,664 downwards.
TTATCTGAAAATAAGTCATTATAAAATTGACTTGAAACACTTGAGCTTCCGCTCTTTGTAGTTGGAATGGGCTGTAGCGGAACCGGAAATTTATTGGCTCTAAAATAATTATGTGCATAATAAACTTCTCCAAATTTCTCTTTGAATTTTTTTGCAAAATTGCTTACATAAGCAGGTTGCTCATCAAGTATTTCTTTAAATGTAATTGCCTCCTCATTCATTTTATCTGCAGCAATTTTATTTTTAACTGCTTTTACAAAAAGTTTGACAATTTCATTATCCTTCATTACGGTAGTCGTTATTAATGCACGTTGCTCTAATCTACTTTTGATTGCCATATTCTTTGGCGATAACCCATTTGGAGTTTGTAAGTCTGGATTTCTAGGGATCTCTTTACTACAAGAACTTGAAATTAGAACAATTGCTACCAAAACCACACACACCTTTTTTCTTAGTGTTTTCATTTTTTTCTGTTTTAAAGTTTTTTAAAAAAATTTAACAGACTCAATACAAGGGTTGCCCAGGAAAACCATTATATTGTACCTTTCAAATTCTAATTAAAATTAAATTATTCATAAAAGTGCAAATCAGTGAAAACACCATATTTTTTTAGTATTTTTCTCATTAGCAATGTTTTATATATATTTTTCAATTTCTAATCAACACTTATTGAAAACTTCTTGAAAAAATGTAGGTTAAGAAAATAAAAAAACTCCATTGGAAAATGGAGTTTTGAAACCTAGATGATAGGTATTAAAATATTAAAATTCAACTGTTAAGGGATATATTCTATTAAACGTCTAGAATTATTTTTATATTGATTCGAAGCTCGTAATAGATTTTTTTAGCTATTTCACAATAAATACTCCAGGAACAGGGCGCTCGCCTTCTTTGTCTGAAGGCTTAATAGTTTCAATTCCATTTACCAACAAACAACTACTGCCACCTCCATCAAGGTTGAGTGCTTCTAAACAACCTAATGACATGAAAATATTAGCTAAATGCAGCAAGCTAGCACCTTCAGCTACTCGACTATTTCTTCCTTCTACAACCAAAACAATTAAATGATTGTCTTTTGTATATCCCATCGCTGTTCTTGGATGCAAATCAAACTTTCCTTTACCAGAAAACATTCGCTCTAAATCATTTGTAATATTTATTTTGCCATTGTGTAACAAAGTTGGGCCCCCACCAATTGCAGTTTTCATTTTCCATTTATGATGCCACCCTTTACTATGGTCTATGAATTCAGTTTCACTATTTTCTAAGTTTTGGGTTTTCCAACTTACAGGCATATCCTCAAAAGCAGTTGCAAATCGCTTTGTACTATCAGTAAACAACCAAGCCACATCCGCAGTTCTATTTTTTGATATTCCAATTGCACTGCGGGTAAATTTATAATAAGTGCTTGTATCTTTCCCTCTTAATGGCATGCTCAAAGTATTGTAAGCAATTAATTTGCCATTTTTTATCATAGCATTGAGGTTCTGCTGTGTCTGAAAAGAAAAAAATGTACCATTTACTACTAAATAAGGCATATTATTCTTTTTATAAAAGCCTGCTGGAGTTAACCTTCTTTTATATGTTGTATCTGTATCAAATTGTAAAGATTTGTCTTTTAAATTAACATCAACATAAAATGCTATTGATGGTTTGCCATCTAAAGAGTCATTTGACTTGAAAACATGTATTGATTTAGGGAGTTTTCCAAAAAGACTATCTACTTTTTGCCATTTTAGTTGTGCAAAAAGTAGATCTGAGCTTAAACAACAAAATATGAATAAAATACAATTTTTCATTTTATAGAACTTTTTTAATCCATTCATCTTTTCCAATTCCAGCAATTACATGTTTTTCACTATGGTATGAAGAACGAACCAATGGACCACTTTCAACATAATCAAAACCCAACTCATAACCAATTTTGGTATACAAATTGAATTCATCAGGATGAACAAATCTTTGGACGGGCAAATGTTTTTTGGTGGGCTGTAAGTATTGCCCAATTGTTACAACATCTACCCCACTTTCCACCAAATCACGCATAGTTTGTACAACCTCATCTTGTGTTTCACCCAAACCCAACATAATACCAGATTTTGTGCGCATTCCACCAGATTTTAAAGTACGTAAAACCTCCATACTTTGCCAATATTTAGCTTGTATCCTAACTTGTCTTGTTAAGCGTTCTACGGTTTCAATGTTGTGAGAAACTACTTCTGGAGCAGCATCAATGATTCTATGTATATTTTCTTTGTTCCCTTTAAAATCAGGAATTAATGTTTCTAAGGTTGTGCCAGGATTTAATGCTTTTACAGCTTTTATGGTGTTAAACCAAACAATTGAGCCACCATCTTTAAGTTCATCTCTATCTACTGAAGTGATTACAGCATGCTTTACCTTCATTAAGAAAATAGCTTCAGCAACCCTTTGTGGTTCATCCCAATCAATTGCTGCTGGTCTTCCTGTAGCAACAGCACAAAAACCACAACTTCTTGTACATGTATTGCCCAAAATCATAAAAGTGGCGGTACCAGCACCCCAACATTCGCCCATATTAGGACAATTTCCACTTTCACAAATGGTGTGTAATTTATGCGTTGTAACCAAACTTCTTACTGCTGCATAACCTTCTCCTGTTGGGAGCCTCACCCTAAGCCAATCTGGCTTTTTTTGTCTATTTTCTGCTGTAATTTGTGCTCCTGAATTTTCTATCATAATATATATGTACAAAAACTAGCAAAAATAGTTTACTTTCTGTTACCAAATAGCAGAGAAATGTATCCGTTTACAAATAATTTATTGGGAGTAACTCCAACCATTTGATTAATACCACTAGTATAATACTCAAAATTAAATCCTGTTTCAATCGCAGAAACTGTACTATTAAATCTTCCCCAATCAAACCTTAATGCCGTTTTAGCGTAAACTCCTGGAACTACTTTTAACTCATTCCATCCTTTACTTATTCCTGCACCACCAATAATATTTTGTCCCATAAATCGTAAACTGTCTGCTTGACTATATTTTATATGGATAGAATTTCCAGAATTAGCTGGATAATCGATTTCCAAATAATATGGACGCAATAAAGCTGCTGAAATACCTCCCGAAACCAATCCATAAACGGCAACTCCATTTTTATTACCCTTTCCTCCAATCATTCTTTGTTCACCTATACCCAATTTCAATTGGTAAAAATTATTTTCTTTTCCATAAATAAATGGATTGCCAAAAACCAAAACACCATTGGTTCTTGTTTGTTTTTCTTCTTTTTTATGCTTTCGCTCACCAAATTCTATTTGATAAATTGTGGTTTTAAAAGCTGTTTTTACTTTGCCAAGTTCCCAACCTATTCCCCAACCGTCTGTGTTTGCTTTAATAGTAAAGATTGAATGTCTATTAAATCCAGATTCTCCCTCCTCTTCTAATTTGTACAATTCATTAACTCGCTGGCGTTTTTCAATCTTACTATCTTCTTTAGATTTGTTTTGGGCTACTACCAAAAGGCTTGTAATCATACAAAAAAATACAATTGCAGTTTTTTTCACGTTTTCCATTTTACTTTATGTGTAAATTTAAAAAAATTAAACCATGACTTCAACAGTTTTATACGAAGGAAATTTAAGAACCATTTGCACGCATCTCCAATCTGGCAACAAAATCGAAACAGATGCTCCAACCGACAACCAGGGAAAGGGGGAAAGATTTTCTCCCACAGACCTAATTGCAACTTCTCTTGCCAGCTGTATACTCACTACTATGGCTATTCGAGCAAAAGAATCGGAGTCTAAATTAAAAAATGCTTCAATTTCAACTGAAAAAATTATGTCTGCCAATCCTCGAAGAATAAGCATTATAAATTTAACATTTAAATTTGACGAAAACGTTCATTTTACTCAAGAAGAACAAATTTCACTCGAAAAAATAGCTCAAACTTGCCCCGTTAAAGAATGTTTACACCCTGAAATGGTTCTCAATATGTACTTCAATTGGCCTTCTTAATTCCCATTTTTTTTAAGAATATATTTACCTATTCCGCAATCTAAGCAACGCAATGGTTTACAATAATTTTTTTTATTGTACATCATTGCTTGGGCTTGGGCTGCGTTTTTACCATAAATTCCCAATTCATTAAACCCTAAGGTTATTGAATTGGATTCTGGAGGCATTTTCCCCAACCACTCTTCTGCCCTTTGCACAAATTCAATGTTATTGTTGGATTTTCCATACGCTATTAAAAAAGGAATTACCGTATTAATGATGACCGAATCAACCAATTGGTTGCCTGCAGTTTTAATTTTATATGTTGTTGATTCTTCAAATCTATAATGATAGTGCCAAAAGTCATTCGCTGTAACACCAATTAGCATTTTCAACCCACTAAGTTGCTTAATAGATAAAATTCTTGCAAACAATGGAGATGTTTGATGAAATAAAGCTGCCAATTGTGCCAAACGTATTGTTGGAAAATTTCCTGGCCGCATACGATGAAAAAAAATAGGTTGATTTATGGGCATTAACCGATACTTTGATTGTAAAAATTGATACTCTTTCTCCAACATCTTTGGATAATCTTCTTCAGTTCGATTATATAGTAAATTTGATTGACCAAATAATAATGCTTCCAATTGCGGCAAATTATGATGGTGCTTGTATAAAATTTTAACTGGAATGGATGCTGCAAGCTGGGCAAAAGAATCCCCATTTACCCTATATCCAAAATTTTTTGCTATCGCCTGCCAAAAGGCTTCTTCCCAATCAAAGTTACACTTCCCCACCAATTCCAAAACTGCCTTTTGTTTTTCATCGATCCAAATACCACTTACCCAATGAAACCAATTGTCCACAATTCGGCTATCCATCAATCTTAATTCATTAGAACATGGAATAAAAGTTTTTCGATCCATCCATGCAACATATTTATTAAGTAAATGTGATGGAACCCGAGGCTCTAATTCCAATAAAGGTAAGCTATCAACAGAAAATAAGTTATTTCGCCAAACTACATGCAATACAACGTTCTTATAATTTTTGTCGTGCTGGTGTCCATGAACATCCCAATCGGATGTTACCACATGTAATTCTACAGCTCCAGACCATATATGTTTTCCAATTTTAATGGTTGCTTCCAAAAAATCAGGTCCCTGGTTTGTGTTCAGAGTACCCGGAAATACAACTTCCAAAGATTCACCTTCTACTGTCTTCAAATCAAACTTATTAAAATACTGTTGCTGCCAGATGAAACTCAACAATTTTTCATTCATTCAACAAAAAAACAAATATTTGATTCCTCTAAAAAGGTATTATAACTATAAATTTGATAGAAAATCTACAATTGTAAACTGTGTAAAGCACGGACAACTCTACTAACTGGAAGCCCCATTACATTATAAAAATCACCATAAATTCCTTTTATGCCAATAATTCCTATCCATTCTTGGATTGCATAACCTCCTGCCTTATCGAATGGCTTATATTGGTCTACATAATATTCAATATCTTCTTTACAAATATCATGAAAAACAACTTCTGTAGTTTCTGAAAAACTAATTTCTTTGTCGCCTGTTAAAATTACAACACCAGTTACAACTTTATGTTTTTTTCCTGATAATCGGTTTAGATATTCAATGGCAACAGATCGATCTGATGGTTTGTTTAAAATCTCGTTATCTACTATTACTGTTGTATCAGCAGCAAGAATAGGCATTCCAGCATCATAATGACTGTAAACAGGTAATGATTTTACAGCTATTGCCTTTTGTTTGGCTATATAAACTGGAACTTCATCAATTGGAATATGTGGTGGATAAACTTCATCAAGAAAACTAACAATTACATCAAATTCAATTTCAGCCCATTCTAAAAGTTGCTTTCTACGAGGAGATTGAGAAGCTAAAATAATTTTTTTCATAGCACATACCACTTAATGAACATCATAGATAAAATACCAGACAACATAATCCATTTTATAAGACTGCTTACTTTATGATAATCTGATGGATTTTCTGCCTTTATTAAAATTCTAACAGCAATTATTAGAGGTAAAATCGTAAATAAAAATCCGTATAAAGCAGCCCACCACCATGTTAATTGTATGGCATAAATTTGCACAATCAACAATGCTGCAATCAATACAATAAACCATACCATAATAAATACTTTGCTTGCTTGTACACCCCATACAATTGGCATTGTTTTACAACCATACTTCTCATCTCCCATTCTATCTTCCAAATCTTTTACTACTTCTCGAATAATTGAAATGATAAATGAAAATCCAGCATAAAGCGCAGTAAATTTAAATATTGTAGAAGCAAAACTAAAATTTGCAACATTGCTATTTAGAAACATCAAAGGTTGTATTATTACATAAAGAACTACAATAACCCAACTTGTTAGCAATGAAATAATTATGTTGCCTGTCAACAATTGCTTTTTATATGATGTTGAATAAAACCAAAGCAACAAAACAGCAACAATATTGTAGAAAGTAAGGAATGGATTGTGAATTTTTGAAGAAATTAACCCCGTAAATACAATTCCAATTGCAGATAAAAATAGGTGCCAAAAAATTGCCCAACGCCTACTAATAACTGTTTCGATTACTAATTTTTTTGGTTTATTTACTCTATCAATATTTAAATCAAAATAATCATTAATAATATATCCCGCAGCTGCAATACAGACTGATGCGATTATGATTTGTGTTATTACAAAATTGTCAAATGTAAATATAGCTTTGCCATTTGTAGATAAAGGCAAAATAATACAGTAATAAAACAACAACTGCGTAAGTGCAATAAAAAATAAATTTTGAAATCTTATCAATCTAAAAAAAGCTATAATCTGCTTCATAATGTGAAATTAATATATCAAGTGCTTGCAACCTCTAAATCATTGTTCCATTTTTGCTGCAATCGCAGTAATTTTTCAATTACCTCTCTTACACAGCCCTCTCCCCCCTTTGTTAAAGTGATAAAATTAGCTTTCTCAATTACATCTCTAACAGCATCAGATGGGCAACAAGATAACCCTACCCACTGCAATAAAGGTAAATCAGGATTATCATCTCCCATAAACAATACTTCCTCGGCAGATTTACCCAATTTCTCCAATAAATCAATTACAAATGCTTTCTTGTTTGATACTTTTTGATAGATATTATTGATGCCTAATTTTTCTAATCGATCTGCTACAGAAGTTGATGAAGAACCAGAAACTATCATCACAGTATAACCCAGCTTAACCGCCAATTGAAGTGCATATCCATCTTTTACATTCATCTTTCGAACCCATTCATTTCCGGGAAAAACCCATAAGCTTCCATCCGTAAGCACCCCATCCATATCAAAAATTAAAGTATTTATGGATGAAAATCTCTCAAGAACATTCATAAATTATTGTTTTTAGTTTTATATAAAGACTGGATCGATTCTGTCATTGTAGTATAAATATTTTGTAATGATTTGTTGTCTTTTAAAATTTCTATGTGCTTAGATATGGTTGTATTGTCGTTTCTAATAGCTGGACCAGTTTGCCAAATTGAAGGTTCTGCAAATTTTAAACGATGAACAGTTTCTTCTAACAATGGAAATAACAAATCAAAACTTACTTGATGCTCTTTACAAAATTGGTGAGTTAATGTAAATAAATGATTTGTGAAATTATTTGCAATGACGGCTGCTAATTGAATATTTTGCCGATATTCATCATTTGCCTCAAAAATATTATTAGATAAAGATTGAGCAAAAAGTTTTAGATGGAGAAGGTTTTCAACTGAATTTGAATCAATCAAAAAAGGAAAATCCTTATTAATTATACTTGAAGAAACAATTGATTGCAATGGATAGAGTACTCCATAGTTATTGCTACAAATTTGCAAAACATCTTTCGAAACATTTCCTGCAGTATGTAAAACTAATCCATTAATAGGCTTAATATACGCTGCAACATTTGCAATTGCACTGTCACTAACCGCAATAATATAAATATTTGCATTTCTACTAATAGAATTATAATCATCTGAAAAGGAAGAATTACCAATCTCAGCCAATAAATTCCCTCTTTTGGAATTTCTTGCTACAATTTGAAGCACTTTATGCCCAACAACATGGCATTTTTCGCACAAATATTGTGCAATATTTCCAGAACCGATTATAACTACATCCATTTCAGGTATATATTTGCGAAAGATAGGCAATGAAATTTATTTTAAAAATTACGAAATTGTATTTGTGATTAAAACATACAATTTTATCCTGCTTCGTAACTTAGCGAGTATATAAAATGCATCTGTAGTAAGGTTTAAATATCAATGTAAAAACAGAAATAATTAAACATCATTTTTTTATATGCAGAAATTTTAAAGTTTGACTGTCAAGATTCAAAAATTATTTATATCGATTCTAATTAGAATAAAGTACATTATTTGAAGAACCAATAGCAATTACATTCATTAAGAGTATATATTTGCGAAATTTAGACAATGAAATTTATTCAAAAATTTACAATAATTTATTTACGTTTAAAATTTACAATTTTATCGTTCTTTTCAGTTTCTTGGGCTGCAAAAAAAGCATTTGTATTTTTTTGTACCCCAAAAATCAGAAATAGTAAAGCACCTACAGCCATATTTAATGAGGCGGAAAAGCTTGAGCTTATTTTTCAAAATATACGCATTGTTGGATATAGGTGGAATTTAGGCAAATCCAAAAGAATGTTGGTGCTGCATGGTTTTGAATCTTCAATGGTGAACTTTGATTTTTATATTGTAGAAGGAATTAAAGCTGGTTATGAAGTGTTGGCTTTTGATGCCCAGGCACATGGCATGAGCGAAGGAAAAACTGTTAATATAGTTGAATACACCGCTCTAATTAAAGAAATTGAAAATAAATATGGTGGTTTTAATTTTATGTTAGGACATTCATTTGGTGGATTGGCGATAACTTTATATTTAGAATCTTCAAAAGATCAAGAAAATACAAAAGCAGTTTTATTGGCACCAGCAACAGAGACAACAAGTGCTATAGACGGATATTTTAGCTTTTTAAAACTCAGTAAACGTTTAAGAAAAGCTTTTGATCAATTGATTTTTGATTTATCTGGTCAATATCCTTCTTATTATTCTGCAAGAAGAGCAATGCATAATATTAAGGCTTCTGTTTTATGGATTCATGATGAAGAAGATAATATTACTCCAATTGCAGATGTAAAAAAAGTAATAACAGATAACCATTCAAATATAGAGTTTATGATAACTCAAGGATTAGGACATAGAAGAATTTATAGAGACAATAAGGTAAGAAAAAAGGTGATTTCCTTTTTATAAAACGTATTTTTCTATAAAATGAATGGTGTTATCCTATATTGTAATTTGATACAAAAGTGTATTATTGCAATGGGATAGCAAATTTGGAAAGAATTAAGCAATTGTAATGCAATTATTTAATGCTTTAAACCCTTTGAAAAACGAACAGGCTTAACCCCCAAATAAAGACATGGCCAAAAATTTATTAATAGTAGAGTCGCCAGCAAAAGCTAAAACCATTGAAAAAATTCTAGGTGAAGATTTCGAGGTAAAGAGTTGTTTTGGTCATATTCGAGACCTAGAAAAAGATGATATGGGTATTGATATCAAGAACAATTTTTTGCCAAGATATATTGTTCCTGAAGACAAGCAAAAGGTGGTAAAAGAGTTAAAACAACTTGCAAAAAAATCTGGAGAGGTATGGCTAGCAACGGATGAGGACCGTGAGGGAGAAGCTATAAGTTGGCATTTGTGTGAAGTTTTAGGATTGGATGCTGCAAAAACAAAAAGAATTGTATTTCATGAAATTACAAAACCAGCAATTCAAAAAGCTGTACAAAATCCGAGATTATTAGACTTAAACTTAGTCAATGCTCAACAAGCAAGACGAGTTTTAGATAGAATCGTGGGGTTTGAATTGTCTCCTATTTTGTGGAGAAAAATGAGCATGCGCAGCAATTTGAGTGCTGGAAGAGTACAAAGTGTTGCTGTTAGAATTATAGTTGAAAGAGAGAGAGAAATCAATGTTTTTAATTCAGCAAGTTCATTTAGGATAACTGCACTATTTACAGGTAAAGATGTAAATCAAAAGGCAATAGCATTTAAGGCTGAGGGAGCTAAATACGCCGATGCTAGTGGGGCTGAAAAATTTCTTGAAAGTTGCAAAGGCTCAATTTATAAGGTAGCAGATATACAGGTGAAACCTGCCAAAAAAACGCCTGCGGCTCCATTTACAACATCTACATTGCAACAAGAAGCAAGTAGAAAATTGGGATATGGTGTTAGCAAAACAATGTTGTTGGCTCAAAAACTATACGAAGCTGGGCATATTACTTATATGCGTACAGATAGTGTTAGTCTTGGAGAAACAGCAATAAATGATATTACTGCACAAATTAATAGTGCTTATGGAAAGCAATTTGTACAAATAAGAAAGTTTAAAAACAAAAATGAATCGGCTCAAGAAGCACACGAAGCAATTAGACCAACCTATATGAATCAATCTAAAATTGATATTGCAGATGGTCAAAAACTTTATGAGCTTATTTGGAAAAGAACCATGGCATCGCAGATGGCTGATGCAGAATTAGAGAAAACTATTGCCAAAATAAGCATTAGCAACAATGGTGAAAACTTAACTGCACAAGGTGAAGTTTTGAAATTTGAAGGGTTTTTGAAGGTATATAGAGAAGGAAAAGATGATGATGAGGAAGAAGACAATGAAGAAGGCATGCTTCCTCCATTGGTAGTTGGACAATCATTAACCCTTAAAGAAATGATTGCTACAGAAGGATTTACAAGACCCCCTGCAAGATATACAGAAGCATCTTTGGTAAAAAAACTAGAAGAACTTGGCATAGGAAGACCTTCTACTTACGCTCCTACTATTTCTACAATTTTAAAAAGAACATACGTCGAAAAAAGAGATAAAGAAGGTATTCAAAGAATCTACCAAGTTTTATCAATGGTAAACGATGTAATAAAGAAAAAACAAGAAACAGAAACAACGGGTGCTGAAAAGTCGAAACTTTTTCCTAGCGATTTGGGCTTGGTAGTTACAGATTTCCTTATTCAGCATTTTGAAAATGTAATGGATTATGGCTTCACAGCTAAAATTGAAGGAAACTTTGATGAAATAGCTCATGGCAAAATGAAGTGGAATTCTATGGTAGGTGATTTTTATACCCCATTCAAATCTGAGGTTGACAACACCATGGAAACAGCAGAAAGAATTAAAGGTGAAAGAGAAATAGGTATTGACCCAGTTTCTGGCAAAAAGGTAATTGCCCGAATGGGAAGATATGGACCAATGGTACAAATTGGTGATGTAAATGACGAAATTAAACCTCGTTTTGCAAAACTAAAACAAGACCAAAGCATTGAAACCATAACTTATGAAGCTGCAATGGAATTGTTTAAATTACCTCGCAACCTAGGTATTTTTGAAGATCAAGATGTATTGGTAAGTATTGGTAAATTTGGACCTTATATTTCACACAACAAACAATTTTATTCTTTATCTAAAGAATTTGACCCTTATGCTATTGCTTTAGAAGAAGCAATACCGATTGTTGAAGAAAAACGAAAATCCAAAAACGAAAGAACAGTAAAAGTTTTCGAAAAAGAAAAAATTCAAATTTTGAAAGGTCCTTATGGGCTTTATATCAAAAAAGGGCTCAAAAACTTTCCAATTCCTAAAGAACAACAAGAAACTGCAGCAGATTTAAGCATTGATGAAGTAAAACATATGATTGAATATGCAATTGCAAATCCCCCTAAAAAAACTTCAAGAAAGAAGAAAAGCTAAAAAATCACTTAATGTTCAATGATATCAAATGAAAAAGATATTTTTTCTTTAATGCAATTGATTGATGATCAAGATGAAAAAGTATATGGTTTTGTAGCCTCAAACATAATAAAACAGGGAAAAGAAATCTTACCCCATTTGATTTTTTTACAAGAAACAAACCCTAATAAAATTGTCCAAAAAAGAACAAAATTATTAATAGACCATATTAATACTTCTTACATTTCCAACCAACTCATCCAATGGGCAAAAACTCAGGAAAAATCAATTTGGGAAGGCATTTTACTTGTGAATCAAATTTTAGACCCTTTATTGGATACAAGTATTCTTGAAAAAAAAATTAATACTATTAAACGCAATGTTTGGTTAGAATTAAACGATTTCTTAACTCCATTTGAACAAATAAACGTTATCAATAAAAGCTTGTATCAAATTGAAGCATTCCAGATTCAAGATGTAAATTATAAGAATCCCAATGGATTTTTAATTACACAACTATTACAACATAAAAAAGGTAATGGGCTTTTAATGGGAATATTTTATCAAATCATTTGTACAACATTAGAAATTCCAATTGAGCTAATTTTCACAAAAAGCGAAGCCATACTGCGTTATTCATTTAAAGAACATCATGATTTACCATTATTCTATATTAATCCAATTAATGGAAATTCATATACAATTGATGAAACTATCCCATCCTCTAATCCAAAAGTGAACACAATTGAATTAAATAAAACGTCTTCTTTAACAAATATCGAAACCATTCAATTGCTATTCAATCAACTTGCTTTGTGTTTTGAAAAAGAACATGAAATGACTACCAAATCAACATTGTTACAAATGTCTGCAATGCTTGATAAAATATTGTACAAGTAAATTATTTTTTAGCTTAATTTTCTCAAAAATTTAAGCAACAACATAATTATAATTTTTTAGACAATTATGGATTTTATCAATTGGAACGATTTTGAAAAAATTGATATACGATTAGGGACAATTATAAGTGCTGTTCCTTTTATAAAGGCAAAAAAACCTGCTTATCAATTACAAATTGATTTTGGGGAATTGGGAATTAAACAATCTTCTGCACAAATAACGGTTCATTATTTGCCTGAACAATTAATTAACAAACAAATTATTGCTGTTGTTAATTTCCCTCCTAAACAAATAGCCAATTTTTTTAGTGAATGTTTAGTATTAGGGATTTATGATTCTGAAAATGCTGTAATCCTATTAAATCCCGATAAACCAGCTCCAAATGGTTCCAAAATTGGCTAACAAATTATATGTAACGCTTTATTATTTATAATCGATTTAGATTATGATTTAAGTATTGTGAGTATAATTCAAAAACAGTTGGTAAATTCGCCTGATAAAAATTTAAGTTAAAATTTTATTAAAAGAATTGTAAAAATTTAGCATCTATTAGGATGCAAAAAATTATTCTTGTAATATTTATTAAAATCTCATCAACATTTATGATAAAAGTTCTATCCTCAATACTTTTCATTCTTTGTTTATTTACTTTGTCGTGTAAAGAAAAAGAGAGCCAACCTGTAGGCGGAAAGGGAGGAAAAACAGGGGGAGGTCCATTAAAAGTTGAGGGAATGGTTATTACTGGGAGCAAATTGCAACCTTCACTTACCTTATCTGGAACTTTATTTCCATTTGAATCTACTGAAATCAGACCTGAAATTGCTGGAAGAGTAGTAAGTTTAAATATCAAAGAGGGTGAAACAGTTTTAAAGGGTAGTTTATTGGTGAAAATTTATGATGCTGATTTACAAGCACAATTGAATAAATTAAACGTACAATTACAAATAATAGATAAAACCGAAGAACGCCAGCGTGAATTATTAAAAATAGGCGGTATTGCACAACAAGATTACGATTTATCTGTATTGCAATTAAGTAATATCAAAGCTGATATTGAATTGGTAAAAGTAAATATCGGTAAAACAGAAATTAGAGCCCCATATACTGGAAAATTAGGGTTAAAAAATATCAGCCCAGGAGCTTATATTTCACCATCAACAATAGTTACAACCATTACACAAACGGATAGAATGAAATTGGTTTTTAATGTGCCTGAAAAATATGGCACAACAATTAAAACACATCAAGCTGTTCTTTTTAGTTTGGAAGGTTCTGAAAAAAAGTTTACGGCCAATGTAGTAGCTAAAGAATCTGCGATTGATGAAACAACAAGAAACTTAAAAATATTAGCGTTGGTAAATGGAAATGATAACTCATTACTATCAGGTTCATTTGTAAAAATATCTTTAGAATTGGCTGCAAATAATGCAGCAATGATGATACCTACTTATGCAATTATTCCACAAGCTAGAAATAAAATGGTGGCAACCTATCAAAATGGGGTTGCTATAATGAAAAAAGTTACTACTGGGGTTAGAGAATCTGGAAATGTTGAAATTTTAACAGGATTAAACATAGGTGATACAATCATCACAACAGGTTTGCTTTTCGTAAAACCAGATTCCAAAATCAAATTGTCTAAAATTAATTGATCTTAAACTGCTGTTGATGAATTTATCTGAACTGAGTTTAAAACGTCCAATATTTGCTATTGTTTGTTCAATCGTTATTATAATTTTTGGAGCAATTGGCTATAATTTTCTTGGCGTAAGGGAATATCCCGCAATCGATCCTCCAGTTATTTCTGTGAGGACATCTTATACTGGAGCAAATGCAGAAATTATTGAAACCCAGATTACAGAACCCCTAGAAAAAGCTGTAAACGGTGTAGAAGGAGTTAAAACTATAACATCATCAAGCAGCCAAGGTAGCAGTTCAATAACTGTTGAATTTGAGCTAAATGTTGATTTAGAGAAAGCTGCCAATGATGTTCGTGAAAAAGTTTCGCAAGCAATTAATGTTTTGCCACAAGATATTGATGCTCCGCCATCTGTAAATAAACAGGATGCAGATTCAGATCCAATTGTTTACATGCAATTGCTGAGTGACAAAAGAACATTGTTAGAATTGACCGAATTTGGTGAAAATGTTGTTCAAGAAAGATTACAAACCATTAATGGTGTAAGTGCTGTAAATGTATTGGGAAACCGATATTCTATGAGAATATGGTTTGATCCTTCTAAACTTTCTGCTTATAAACTTTCTATTCAAGATGTTAGAACAGCATTAGACAGAGAAAACATTGAATTACCTGGTGGGAAAGTGAGAGGTGATGTTACCGAACTAACCGTTAAAGCTTATGGTAAACTCACCACTGAAGATGATTTTAATAACTTAATAATTTCACAAAATTCAGGTAAAATTATTCGACTTAAAGATGTTGGATATGCAATTCTAGCTCCTGAAAACGAAGAAAGTATTACAAGAAAAAACAATATTCTATCCGTAAATTTATCGGTTATTGCTCAACCTGGTTCTAATCAAGTAGCAATTGCAGACGAATTGTACAAGCGATTGGAAGTTATCAAAAAAGATCTTCCAAAAGATATTATTTTGGAAATCGGTTTTGATAGAACAACATTTGTAAGAAAGGCAATTACTGAAGTTAAAGAAACATTATTTATAGCCATTCTATTAGTAATCATCATTATCTATTTATTCTTTAGAGAATGGTCAATTGCTTTTAGGCCGCTCATCGACATTCCAGTTTCATTAATTGGTGCGTTTTTTATAATGTATATCTCTGGTTTTTCAATCAATGTACTAACATTATTATCTCTAGTATTGGCTACAGGATTAGTGGTTGATGATGGTATTGTGGTAACAGAAAACATCTATAAAAAGATGGAACAGGGAATGGATAAGTGGAGAGCCGCAAAAGAAGGTGCAAATGAAATTTATTTTGCAGTAATCACAACCTCAATTACACTTGCTATTGTATTTTTACCAATCATTTTCTTGCAAGGATTTGTTGGTAGATTATTTAGAGAATTTGGAATAGTAGTAGCCGGTGCAGTTTTGATTTCAGCTTTTGTATCATTAAGTCTTACTCCAGTATTAAACATTTATCTAACCAGAACAACAAGCGGTGGCATAAAACACTCATGGTTTTATCTAAAAACTGAACCATTTTTCCAGTCTTTAGAAGATGTATATAGAAATATGTTGACGGCCTTTATGAAAGTTCGTTGGATATCTTTGGTAATAATTGCAATTTGTATCGGATTAATTTATTTTATTGGGAGTGGTTTGCCTTCTGAATTGGCGCCTTTAGAAGACAGAAATAGATTAAGAGCAAGTGTTCTAGCACCTGAAGGAACTGATTTTGACTTCATGGAAAAAGTATCTTACGAAGCAGCTCAAAAAATTATAGATTCTATCCCAGAACGATATGTCTTATTAACTTTCGCTCCAACATTCAATGGAGGTGGAGGTGCAAATTCAGCTTTTTTAAGTTTAGGATTGGTTGATGCCTCACAAAGAACTAGATCACAGAACGATATTCTTCTTCAAATGCAACGCATGTTTAAAGATTATACAAAAGTGCGGGTATTGCCAGTCCAAGAACAAACCATTTCAGTTGGACAAGGATCTCGTGGAGGATTGCCAGTACAGTTTGTAATCCAAAACTTAAATTTCGAAAAATTGGTTCAATTCATTCCTAAATTTATGGATGAAGTATCAAAAAGTTCAGTTTTTCAAGGATTTGATGCAAACTTGAAGTTTAATAAACCCGAACTTCAAATTACAATAGATCGTTTAAAAGCCAGTGAATTAGGTGTGTCTATTCAAGACGTAACCAATACACTTCAATTGGCGTTTAGCGGAAGAAGATTTGGTTATTTCACAATGAACGGCAAACAATACCAAGTAATTGGACAAGTAAACAGAGAAGATAGGGATGACCCATCAGACATTAAATTTTTGTATGTTAGAAATAAAAGAGGTGAATTAATTCAATTGGATAATCTTGTTACTATAATTGAGTCAGCAAATCCTCCTTCAATTTACCATTTTAGTAGATTTAAGAGTGCTACAATTTCTGCTGGCTTAGCTCAAGGAAAAACATTAAAAGATGGTATTGAAGAGATGGAAAGAATTTCAAAAGTTGTATTAGATGAAACATTTACTACTGCTTTAAGTGGTGCATCAAGAGATTTTAAAGAAAGTTCTTCAAACACAAGCTTTGCATTTATATTGGCATTAATTCTAATATTTTTAGTATTGTCAGCACAATTTGAAAGCTTTATTGATCCCCTAATAATTATGATAACTGTTCCTTTGGCACTTGCCGGAGCTGTGGTTAGTCTTGCTTTATTTGGACAAACTTTAAACATTTTTTCTCAAATCGGCATCATTATGTTGATTGGTTTGGTAACCAAAAATGGAATTTTAATTGTAGAATTTGCCAACCAGAAGCGAGAAAAAGGAGCAGATCGTTTTAGTGCAGCATTAGAAGCCGCTGTTGCGAGACTTAGACCAATTTTAATGACAACATTGGCAACTTCACTTGGTGCATTACCTATTGCCTTAGCAATTGGGTCAGCTGGTAAAAGCCGGATTCCATTAGGAATTGTAATAGTTGGTGGGATGTTGTTCGCACTCGTATTAACACTTTTTGTTGTACCGGCTTTATATAGTTTTATTTCCAGGAAAAAAAAGGTACATTATGAAGATTAAAATTTTGTGGATTCTATTTTGTTTGCCCCTAATCTCATTAGGCCAGCAGACATCTGTTATTTCTTCGGCTGATGCAATTCGCATAGCATTAGAAAATAATTTGAATATAAAAATTGTTAATTCAAATTTAGATATTGCCGAAATTCAAAACAATTGGGCAAATGCCGGCAAATTGCCTACAATCCAAGCCAACATAGGTAATACAGAAGCATTGTCTAACCTTAATCAAGTGCTTTCAAATGGTACAATAATTAAAAGAAATGGGGTTACCAATAATATTGTGAATGCTTCATTAAATGCAATTTGGAGAGTTTATAATGGCAATAGGGTTACTGCCACCAAAGAACGTTTTGATGAACTTGAAAAGATTGGTACACTTCAAGTGGAACAACAAATGCAACAAATCACTTACGAAGTTTTATCTACTTATTATAATATTGTCAGACTAAATCAACAAGTAAAAGCATTTCAATCTAACATACTCCTATCAAAAGAGCGTTTAAATATTGCACAAGCTAGATTTGACGTTGGAAATGCTGCCAAAACAGACATGCTTCAATCAAAAATAGATTTGAATGAGCAATTTATAAGTTTACAAGAAATTCAAAGACAGATTTCATCTAACAAAATTGCACTAAACACACTAATGAAAAATAGTGCTGAATTTATATTTGAAGTAGTAGATTCATCATTTAAAATTCCAACAATTGATTACAAAAATATTTTGGCAAAATTAGATACCCAAAATATTTCAATTCTTTTAGCAGAACGTCAATTGGCAGTAATAGCGAAAGATAGAATTATCATAAATGCACAAAAACTACCTATTGTAAGTTTAAATAGTACTACCAACTATAGCAGAACCATTGCAACTGGTGGATTATTTTTAACCAATATGACTTACGGACCCAATATTGGAGTTTCCGTTTCAATTCCAATTTTTAATACAACAGCTGTAAAAACACAGTTAAAAATTAATGCCATTCAATTTCGACAGCAAGAATTGCAAAAAGAATTGATTCAAACCCAATTGAAACAAGATATTTTGGTTGCTTACCAAGATTATCAAAATGCAATTTCTGTGGCAGAAATTGAAAAGAAAAACATCGTAATTGCTGAAGAAAACAATTTTATTTCTACTGAAAGATTTAAAAAATTACAAAGTAATCTAATAGAATTGCGTCAGGCACAATCGAGTTTAATTCAAGCACAAGATAGATATATAAATGCTTTGTTTAAAGCCAAAATGGCGGCAAATGCCATTCAATATATAATTGGAGAGCTAGGATCAGAATAATTTAGGTAACTCATTCGCCGTAAAAGCAAGAGGTAGTAAAGCATGAAGCTGGGGAATAATGATGACATCCCCAATTTGCCCTCCTAAAATCAAAGTAACATCAAAACCTACTCTTGATTCATATTCAGCCAAAAACTGTCTACAAACACCACAAGGAGATATTGGATGGTCGCTTTGAATGTTTTTACCTTCATAACTTACTGCAATCTTCACAATAGTATGTTCGTGGTAAACTGAAGAAGCAGCAGCTAAAAGAGTTCTTTCAGCACAAATACCAGCTGGAAATGAAGCATTCTCTTGGTTAGTACCTGTAATTATAATTCCATTTGATAATCTTGCTGCTGCTCCCACAAAAAAACTTGAATATGGAGCATACGCTTGTTTGCATATTGCTCTTGCTGCATTTAAAAGCTCTTTATCTTCAATCTTTAACAAATCAATTGAAGAATAAATTTCATATTCAAAACTATTTGATATTTTCTTCATTAAATATAATTGTAGAAAAAATCCCGGTTTTTGCCGGGATTTTTTCTACTTATTTTATGTGTAATTTATTTGATTACATTAAATAAACGTTTCCATCTAGGTCCATTTTGCCAGCTAAACCATATTAAAGATGCTTTACCTACAACATGGTCTTCTGGAACAAAACCCCAAAATCGAGAATCTTGTGAATTGTGTCTGTTGTCACCCATCAACCAAAAATAGTTCATTTTAAAGGTGTAATTTTTTGTTTCAACACCATTAATAAAAAACTTACCGTCTTTTTCTTCCAATATATTGCCTTCATAAACTTCTATCACTCTTCTGTATGCTGCAATGTTAAATGAAGTCAATTCCAATGTTGCACCTTTAGCGGGTATCCATAATGGACCAAAATTATCTTCAGACCATTTATAATGTGCTGTATCATAAGGGAATGTATTCCCGAAACCTGCAGTATTTAAATCTTTCGCTACGTTTGTTATAAATGAAAACTTTTTAACCTTGGCTAATTCATCCTCGGTAAGATTCATTCTCCAAGTATTCGGAACCCCTTGAACTGTTGAAATATCTCGTTGTTCGAAATCATTCATATCTACATTCAATTCATCTTTCATAAATTCAGCAGAAAGAAAATCTTTTCCATTTGTTGTAACCAAATAAAAAGTTTCTGATTTTGCTGGAACATCAGATGTTTTACCATTAACAAAAAGCATACCATCAACAATTTTAATCGTATCTCCAGAAATTCCTACACATCGTTTAATGAAATTTTCTCTCTTATCTACTGGTCTAACCAAAATATCACTACGTTCAGACAACAATTGCTCTCTTGATCCACCCTGTGCTTGATAAGCCCTCAAATAATCATAGTAATTAAACTCAGATTGAAATTCTGCAATAACGGTATCGCCAACAGGATAGTTAAAAACTACCACATCATTACGTTTAACCGGATTTGAAAACACTCTATTGTATGGTAACTTAATCCATTCTAAATAGGATTGTGTATTAGAAATTGGTAAAGAATGGTGAACAAAAGGAAAGGTTAATGGTGTATTAGGAATTCTAGGGCCATAACTTGATTTGCTTACGAATAGAAAATCATTAACCAACAAAGTTTTTTCCATTGAACCAGTCGGAATTGTATAGGCTTCAAATACAAATGTTCTTATAATAGTTGCTGCTACAACTGCAAAAACTGCTGCATCAATCCATTCGCGAGTTGCAGTTTTTTTATTGTTTTTTAAAATTGCTGTTCCGCCCCATCTTTCATTTTTTGAAAAACCCAAATAAGGGAAATATATAAACGGAAGAAAAACTGCAAATGTGTGATGCAGTAAAGAAAATCTTCCGAAATGCTCTACAAATTTTATATAAATCCAAATACTTATAAACTGACCAACAATAGGAATAAATTGAAGCCAAAACCATGATGGTTTTAATTTCATTTCTTTACACATTAACCAAGTGTTAAAATATGGGATTAATGCTTTCCAAGAAGAAAATCCCGCTTTACGAAACATCCCATACAAACCAATATGAAATCCAATAGTAGCAAGAATAAAAATTAACCAACCTAAACTCATAGCACAATTTTAATAATCGTAAAAATAAGTTAATTCATTGAATCAACAGCTTTAAAATAAGGACAGACTTATAATTAAAAAAACTTAAAGGCAGCTTTTAACAAACGAATTTGTACTATTTTAATTGTTTATCCGTATTCCAGCAAAATAATTTCTTGATGGTGCTGGATTGTAATATCTCTTACCAACTGCATTTAAATCATTTCCTAAACTATATGTTTCATTTCCAATATTATCAACTCCTCCAAAAATTTCAATTTCTGTTTTCTTATAATTATGCTTCCATCCAATACTTCCTTGCCATAGTGAATAAGAATTTGCAAACACATCGTTCAAATCTGTTAAAGGCAAACCACTTGTATAAGTATATCGTGTATTTTCATAAAAACCATGAGGTAATAAAATATCCAATCCAGATACCAGAACTTTGTTAGGCACTCCAGTTAATTGATTTCCAGAGAAATCAGTAGCATTAACTTTATAATTTGCAAATCTAAAATCATATCCAGTATATCCAATTGAAGGTTTAACTTGTTGAATAAATCCAATTGGATGTTTTAGCAACCAACCATTCAAAAATAGCTCTATTCCTTTTTGATTGGTTCCTCCAGCATTTATAAAATATTCAGCACCCGCTGCATTGGTTCGTCTTACAATTGCATTGTTCAATTGATAGTGAAAAAGGTTTCCTTCAAAGTGAATGGCTGGATTTGAAAAGTTTATTTTTACTCCAGTTTCAAAATTCCATCCATATTCTGCTTGTAACCCTGTATATATTCCTCCAGCTGAAGGTCTGATTTCAGCAATACTTGGTGCAGAATAACCTTTACTTACTGATAAAAATAAAGATGTATTCTTTTTCAAATTATACAGTAAAGAAAATTTTGGCAACACTTGAGGATTAAAATTTATCGTTGATGCTTGTGCTAATGGCATCATTCTTTGTAAACGATTATTAAAACGATTGATACTCAATCCTGTATGCAATAACCACTTTTTATATAATTTTACTTCAATTTGACTAAACACAAACTGCTGCTCAGCCGTTACATCATCACTAACTTTGATTTTATCTGAGATTCCACCAACATTTCCAGAACTGTCAATCCTATAAAAACCTTTCTGCCATTCCATCCCCGCTATCCAATGCCATTCAGCATGAGGAAAACTATAATTAAATGTAAAATGCGTTCGAACACCAATATTATTTTCATTTCGTGATTCAAAATTTGTAATAAATGGATTATCAAACCTAGTGCTACTAAATATTACAGAACTTGTATTTTGCCAATGATTCGACAATGTAAAACTATTGGTTACTCCTGAGAAAACAGTTGTATTTTTTACACCAGCTTGCTGTTGAACTGCTGAGGGCAAGGTGGAAGTTGCTGGACGTGCTTGCTTTGGATTTGCTTGCATTTGCGTCAATGTTAGCCCGCCAGGTGTACGATAATTAATTTTGGTTACCCATAACAAAGCTGAAATCTCATTTTTCTCACTTGTTTTCCATAAACCTTCAACCAAACTCATATCGCGTTTCATTGCGGTATTTTGGCGGTATCCATCACTTTGCAAATGGGATTGTATAAATTTTAAATGTGATGTTTTAGAATTAATCTCAATAGACGCATTACTGCTGAATAAACCAAATGATCCACCAGTAAAACCAATTCCGACTTTTATGGGATTCAAAGATTTACTTTTTTCTTCTACTGTAACAACACCTCCAGTTCCAGCACCATAAATACTTCCAGCAGGACCTTTTAAAATTTCAATCTTACCCAATACATTATTGTCGATTAAATTCAAATAGGTATTTCCACCTGCGTCGGTTAATGGTAAATCTTTCCAATATACTTTGATGTTTCTAATTCCAAATGGTGAACGCAACAAACTCCCTCTGATAGATAATCTGTAGCTACCTGGCGAACGTTCTTCCATCCTCACACCTGGAATTGTGTTTACAGCACCAACCAAACTAGTATTCGACATTTGTTTCAAAGAGGAACCTGATATTGTTTGAACTGCAGCAGGTACCCAAATTGATGTGGTGCTTTTTAAAAACCCCTTCACGTTAACTTCATTTAAATTTTGAACGGAATCATTGGTTTGTCCAAATACTGAAAAAGTGGTCAATAAACTTAGGATAATAAATAAGTATTTCATAAAAAAATAAATAAAAAATCCCGGAATTTGATATTCCGGGATTTTAAGATATGAAATTTAATTTTACTTCTTCATATACATTACCTCTTTAACCAGTTTTACTGTACGAGGTACATCTGGCAAATAAGCTGCCACCAAATTTGGTGCATAGTGCATCGGTGCATCAATTGAAGTTATTCTTCTGATAGGTGCATCCAAATAATCAAATCCTTCTTTTTGTATTTGATAAGTAATTTCAGAGCTAATAGAAGCAAAAGGCCATTGTTCTTCTACAATAACCAATCTGTTTGTTTTCTTTACACTTTCAAGAATACAAGGCCAATCTAGTGGTCTTATTGTTCTTAAATCGATAACTTCTGCACTTATTCCTTCTTTTTGAAGTTCCTCAGCAGCAGCCAAAGCAACCTTCATCATCTTATTAAAAGAAACAATTGTTACATCAGTTCCGTAACGCTTAATATCAGCTTTTCCAATTGGAATATAATATTCTTCTTCAGGAACTTCTCCTTTATCGCCATACATTACTTCAGATTCCATAAAAACTATAGGATCATCATCAACAATGGCACTTTTCAATAAACCTTTGGCATCGTAAGGATTTGATACTGAAATTACTTTCAATCCTGGAATGTTAGCATACATACTTTCAAAAGCTGTGGAGTGTTGAGCACCCAACTGACCTGCAGATCCATTTGCACCTCTAAAAACAATTGGGCAACCTACTTGTCCACCACTCATTGCCAACATCTTAGATGCTGTATTTAGAATTTGATCTAATGAAAGTACTGCGAAATTCCATGTCATATATTCAACAATTGGACGGAGACCATTTTGTGCTGCTCCAACTGCTACCCCTGTAAATCCAAGTTCAGCAATTGGGGTATCAATAACTCTTTTGGGTCCAAATTCATCCAACATGCCTTGGCTAACCTTATATGCACCATTGTATTCTGCTACTTCTTCACCCATAAGAAAAACACGTGCATCTTTTCTCATCTCTTCGCTCATCGCTTCGCGGAGTGCTTCACGAAATTGTATGATTCTGCCCATTTATTAGATTTAATTTTGATGCCGCAAAAATAAGGAAAAACAAAATGCAGAAAAATAAAGCTGTATCCAAACAACCATTAATTCTTTAAATATTTAATAAATGGCATGTTTTTTATGTATCAAAAGATATTAAACTCAAATTATTATCGTTTACATTATGATATTTAATATTATGTCACCGTTTTTTGAGACTTAATATATATCAATTGAATACTTTTTCAATTAAAAAACATGTCATGAAACAAATTTTTATTCATTTAACGATTATATTCTCAGTTTTTTCTGTTCAAAACGCATTCAGACCAATAAATAGTTCATTTTTCTATACACAAAAAAAATATGCCCCTTGGGTCATCATTGGAAAATCTATTATTGAACCTGCTGATAATGCTAATACAGTTATCAAAGTAACCAACTCTCAAAAAATTAAACTAATTAGGGTTATTGTAACAAAGGGTGGTTTAAATCTAAAAAAATGTGAAATTTGGTTGGTAGATGGAACAAAAAAAACAATTGAACTCAGAAACGACATTTCAGTTGGTGAAGAAAGTAGAGCAATAGAAATTGGCAACAACCCTGTATTTGTAGATAGAATTGTTTTAAACTACGATACGAGAAACCATACCAATAGCCGTTCTGAGATTGAATTGTGGGGAAAATCAGAATAAAAAAGTTTACACTTTTTTAATTACTAAAGCACTCGCTCCTCCTCCCCCATTACAAATGGCTGCAACACCTATATTGCCATTATTTTGATGCAATACATTTAATAATGTTGTTACAATTCTAGCACCGCTGCAGCCCAAGGGATGCCCAATAGCAACTGCTCCTCCATTTACATTTACTTTATTTGGCGAAATCTGTAATCTTTTTGCATTTTCTATGCCTACAACAGCAAATGCTTCATTCAATTCCCAATAATCAACATCCGCTTCAGTTAATCCAACTTTTGAAAGTGCAAGTGGTGCTGCAATTGATGGAGATGTTGTAAACCACTCAGGACTTTGCTCCGCATCTGCAAAAGATACTATTTCTGCTAAAGGAACCAATCCCAATTCTATTACCATTTTTTCACTTACCAAAACCATTGCTGCAGCTCCGTCGTTCATAGTAGAGGCATTTGCAGCGGTTACTGTTCCAGATTTTGTAAAAACAGGTTGAAGCTCTTTTATTTTGTCAAATTTAACATTCCAAGGTTCTTCATCTTTAGCAAAAATAATGGGTTCCCCTTTTCTTTGTGGAATTTCGATAGCAATAACCTCGTTTAAAAACTTTCCTTCTTCCCACGCTTTTTGTGCTCTTTTATAACTTTCTACCGCAAAATCATCCTGTTCTTCCCTACTAATTGTACATTCTTTGGCACACAATTCTGCAGCCATTCCCATCGCTTCATGGTTGTATGCATCTGTCAATCCATCTTTGGCCAATCCATCAACCATTGTTGAATTACCATATTTATTGCCCCAACGCATATTGTTCACATAAAAGGGCACATTACTCATACTTTCCATTCCTCCAGCAACAACAATTTCTGCATCACCCAATTGTATAGATTGTGCACCCAACATTATTGCCTTCATTCCACTTGCACACACTTTATTAATGGTAGAGCATGGAATATGATTCGGTAAACCTGCTAATTTTGCAGCTTGGCGAGCAGGTGCCTGACCAAGATTGGCTTGTAACACTGATCCCATTAATACTTCACTTATTTGTTCTGGTGAAATTCCTGCCCTTTCAACAGCTGCTTTAATTACAATTGAACCTAAATCGGTAGCTGTAAATCCCTTCAACATGCCCCCAAAACTTCCAATTGGTGTTCTTACTCCCGAAATTATATAAACTTTATTTTTATTCATCTCTCTATAATTATTCGATTAGCAAATTGATATTATCTATTTTCTCCAATTTAAAATTTGTATTAATTACTAAGAAAATTGTACTTCAAGTAACCAAAATACTAATTAATATTTTTAATCTTGATAAAAAATAGCCGCCGAATATCCTTCTATTAACATTGATGGAGTTCTATTGGAGCTTAGTTTGTTATTAACTATGTACGATTTCCAAATACCGCTAGGCAAATCTAACTTTTTACTTTTTTCACTTCCATTGAAAGCTACATATATTTTTTTCCATGAATCGCCCGCATTTGTTCCATTTATTGTAAAACTAACCATTTGTGGTGGCGAGGATAGGAAATTGATATTTTTAGCAATTGTTGAAGCTGAATGCATTCTAAATGCAGGATGCTTTTTTCGCATGTTGATTAAATCTTTCACATATAAAAAAACATCTTTATGGATTGCCTTTAAATCCCAATCTATTGCATTTATACTATCCCCTGCGTTGAAAGAATTTTCTACTCCTTTCTTTGATCGTAAAAATTCAGTTCCAGCATGTAAAAAAGGAATTCCCTGTGCAGTTAAAACTATTGTCAACGCTAATTTGTGCATTTCCTTTCTTTCCAATTCTGTATTGTTTGGGCAAGATAATTTTAGCTTATCCCACAAAACATTATTGTCGTGGCATTCACAATAACCAATTACCTGAGCTGGGTTTGTTGCATAACTTGTCTTTGAATAATTTAATTTTGAATAGTTGATTTGGGAATGTTTTGTTGCAGCAACAATTCCAAATTTTAACGACTCTTCCATGCCTTTTTTTCCGCTAACAAACCCTCTGTCATCTGAATTAAATACACTTCCTTTTATCGCATCCCTGAAATCATCACTAAAAACTGCAATATCTTTTAATGAAGAAACATTTTTCTTTACTGCTAGCAAGTTTTCAGCAATAGGAGTTTTCCCGGCAGTCCAACCTTCTCCATACAACAAAATGGAAGGCTTTATTTTTTTTAATCTCTGCGAAATTAGATTCATTGTTTCTATATCATGTAGCCCCATTAGATCGAAACGGAATCCATCAATATGATATTTTTTCACCCAATATTCAAGCGATTCTATCATGAATTTTCGCATCATCGGACGTTCGCTGGCTGTTTCATTTCCACATGCAGAACCATTTGAAAAGCTTCCATCGGCACTTTGTCGATAATAATACCCCGGCACCAGTTCATTAAACCATGAGTTTTCTGTAAACATAGTATGGTTGTACACCACATCCATAACTACACGAAGGCCATTTTTATGAAGCCCATTGATCATTGATTTAAACTCTTTAATTCTAGTAACTCCATCATCTGGATTGGTAGAATATGAGCCCTCGGGAACATTGTAATTTAGTGGGTCATAGCCCCAATTGTACTGTGAACTGTCTGGCTTGGATTCATCTACTGAAAAAAAGTCAAAAACAGGCAATAAATGAATATGAGAAACCCCTAAATCTTTTAAATGATCTAAACCGGTTAACATTCCAGACTTTGTATGTGTGCCTTTTTCAATTAATCCAATAAATTTCCCTTTATTTTTTATGCCAGAATTGGAGGATATTGAAGCATCTCTAACGTGCAATTCATAAATTATTGCATCTGTAGGGCGAGTGAAAGCAGGACTTTTATCATTTTCCCATTGGGCAGGATTCGATTCATTTTCATCTATTACTATTCCTCGTTTTCCATTTGTTCCAACTGCTTTTACATAAGGATCAGGCACTTCTTTACTCCATTTCCCATTAATCAATACTTTAAAACAATAATAGTTGCCCTTTTGATTTCCAGGTATTTTAATTTCCCAAGTTCCCTTTACACTACGATTCATGTCAAAACGCTGTAAGATTTGTCCACCAGAAGATTCTTTGTAAAAAAGCAGTGTAGCCTTTTCTGCTGTTGGCGACCAAATTTTAAAAATTGAATGTGTTGGGGTATAAGTTAAACCTAAATCGTTTCCTTCATAAATTGGATAAGTAGAAAAATCATTATCAATTTGACCCAAAGTAAGCACTGATATATGCAACAATATCCATGAAACAATAACGCAAAGGATTGAAAATTTCGACATTTTGAACATTTAAAATAAAATATTTAACGAAATTTAATACAAATAATTTTAAGTTCTATGTTTAATTGTAATCTTATTTTTTGAACATATGCTTTTTGATTATAGAACAAATGTTTTAATGATATTTAATTGTATTATTTTTAATCATCAATGATACCTCAAGAAACGATACAGCTTATTCAAAATAGGATTGATATAATTGATATTATAGGCAATTTCATCAAATTAAAGAAACGAGGATCAAATTATCTTGGAGTTTGTCCATTTCATAATGAAAAATCGCCTTCATTTACGGTATCGCCATCAAAAGAGATTTATAAATGTTTTGGTTGTGGAAAATCAGGCAATGCGATTAGTTTCATTATGGAGCATGAGAAATATTCTTATGTAGATACTTTAAAATGGCTTGCGTCAAGGTATAATATTGAAATTCAAGAAGAATACAGTAATCCGGAGCAAAGAATTCAACAGCAAGCTGCAGAAAGTTTATTTATCATCAACAAATTTGCTAAAGATTATTTTTCAAACAATTTGTTTGAAAATGATGAGGGCAAAATGGCCGGTTTAGGTTATTTAAAAGAAAGAGGATTTAATGAAGAAACGATACAAAAATTTCAACTAGGATATTGTTTAGAGTATGGAGATGCATTTGCAAAATCAGCAGTTGATGCAAAATACAACAAAGAGTATTTGGTAAAAAGCGGTTTAGTCGCTAGTAGAGAAGATCGTTTGGTTGATAATTATCGTGGAAGAGTTATTTTTCCAATTCACAACCAAAGTGGCAAAGTGATAGGTTTTGGTGCTAGATTAATTAGAAAAAACGATAAGGCACCCAAATACATCAATACTCCTGAAAACGAAATTTACTCAAAAAGTAAATTATTGTATGGGATGTATTTTGCCAGACAAGCTATAGACAAGCAAAACGAGTGTTTATTGGTAGAAGGTTATACCGATGTAGTTTCATTGCATCAAGCCGGCATTGAAAATGTTGTAGCTTCTGGTGGTACATCTTTAACCATCGATCAATTAAGATTAATAAAAAAATATACATCTAATCTTACAATTATTTATGATGGTGATGCAGCTGGAATAAAAGCAGCAGCTCGGGGTTTGGATTTGGCTTTAGAAGAAGGGTTAATTGTAAAATTGGTTTTAATTCCAGACAATGAAGATCCTGATAGTTATGTAAAAAAAATTGGTGCCAACAATTTTAAAGAATTTATATCCAAAGAGAGAAAAGATTTTATTCTTTTTCAATTGGAAACGGCTTTAAAAGATGCTCAAAATGATTCTCAAAAGAAGTCAGAAGTTGTAAATCGAATTGCAGAATCTATTGCAAAAATCAATAAAGCAGAAGATTTTACTCGCCAGCAAGATTATATCCATCGTTGTTCAGAACTATTAAAAATTGATGAAGAGGGATTGACCGTTCTTGTGAATAAGTTTATTAGAGGGAAAATTTCAATTCAGGAAAAGAAACAAGAACAAACTAAAGAAGAAGAAAATCTACCTGAAGCACAACACAATGAAACATTAGAAGATTTCAATGATTTATTGTTCAAAGATGAGCTTCAAGAGAGAGCGCTGGTTAGATCATTACTCGAATTTGGTATTAATGAATGGGAAAATGGAGAAACTATTGCAGATTATATCTTCAAAGAATTTGAAATCAATGGATTAGCAGAGATGTTTGACAACAAACACTTACTCCAACTTATTGAAGCTTACAGAACACTTTACCAGCTTGGATTAAATCCAGACAATAAAAGTTTTTTATATCATGAAGAGGCCATTCTAAACACTTTGGCCGTTTCTATAATGGACAATAGCTCGGCAGATTTAAGTCCAAATTGGTTAAAAAACTTTGATACAATTGTGGCGACAAGAGAAATGATGTTTAAAGAAGATGTTTCTTCAGCTTTAAATTATCTTAAACTTAGAAAAATAAAAAGATTAATCTCCGAAAACCAATTGGAATTGCAAAATATGAAACCAGATGGGGATTATATGACTTTAGTTGCTATTCACCGTCATCTAAAACAACTTGAAATGGAACTTGTGAAACGCATCGGAACAGTTATAATAAAATAGAAATTTAATTAAATTTCACTAATTAAACCTTCGACCTCTATAAAATTTGATTCAATTGTTTCTCTTTCAAATCTTATGGCCACCCACATATTGTCTAAATCTGTTTCAAAAAACGGTGTATAACCTCTCGTTTTTAAGGTTGACCAATTAAAATCTCGGTTTAAGTCACTCACTATTTTAGAAGTTGGTTTGGGATACGCTACCCAAAGTTTGCTATTGAGGTGTAAAGACGGAACTACTTCACTAACAATACCAGACAATTGAACTTGATTTACTGCAAAAATGAGGGCAAAATCAATGGTTCTACTTTTTAACAATGGCGTAACACTTTTAGAAAATGATATCTTCAAAAACTGTTTTTCAATAGATGAAGGTAAACCTTGAATAAGAATATTCTTTTCGTCTCTTAGTTGTAGTTTTTCAAAAACTGTTTGTGACATCCCCAATCGTTTTAAAACTGTTAAAAAAATATTAGAAAATACAACTTTAATAAATCAATATTTCTAATATATAAAATTGAAAAAATTATATTTCAGATCATATATTGCTTGTTGATTCAAAGGATATGGATGATGTTTTTCATGTATTAGGCGGAAAAAGTCTAACTCTCACTTTTTCGCTTATCTCTGTTCTTAAAAATTGGCACTTTAGATTCACAACCTTTAATTAATCTAGATATATTTTTTTGGTGAGATAAGATTACAAGCAGAGAGACAGCAATAGCAAATATTCTGTAATTGTTATTGTCAACATTAAATATAACAAGGATAAAAACAGGGAAAGCTAAGCTTGCCAGGATTGAACTTAAAGAAACAAATCTTGTCAAATACAATACAATTAAAAAAACACCCACACACCCTAAAGCTGTTAGTGGAGAAATACCAATTATTAAACCCAGCAAAGTGGCAACACCCTTACCTCCTCTAAATTCAGCCCAAATAGGAAAGATATGTCCAATTACAGCAACTAACCCTAAGCCAATTTGAAAATTTGTTCGTTGAAAATCATCTAATCCATATATTGGCAACAAATATGCCAATTGAACAGCGATTAATCCTTTTAACATATCTACGAACATTACGAAACTACCCCATTTTGAACCCAATACCCTAAAAGTGTTTGTAGCTCCAGCATTTCCACTACCATAATCCCTAATATCAATATTATGAATCTTTTTACTAACCCAAACCGATGTAGGTATTGAGCCAATTAAGTATGATAATATTAAAAGGATTACTTCATTCATAATTCAAAATCATTAATAGAATTATATAAAGATAATCAATATTTTGTTAAGGTTTGATTAACAATTCTTACTATATACAATAACAATCCAATTATTTTTGCTATTTATTAAATATGGCTTCCCTAAATATTGACCATATAAATTAACAATATCGGTTTCATCTATTGCCAACAACCCGCTTAAAATCAAAATCGAATTTGGCAAAAGGGCTTCACAAATAGCTTCACAATTTTCAATCAACACTTGCTTGTTAATATTAGCTAATATTATATCATATTGCCCTTTTTCTGGCAGAACTTCAGTTTCAATTATTTGAATATTGTTGCAATTGTTGGTTACCAAATTTTCAATTGAATTTTCAATACTCCATTGATTGTTATCTATAGCTAGGATTTCAGAAGCTCCTAATTTTTCTGCAAGGATTGCCAAAACACCAGTGCCAGTCCCAAAATCCAATACCTTTTTATTTTTCCAATCAAATTGCTGCATTGCATCTAAAACCAAATATGTTGTAGCATGATGCCCTGTACCAAAACTCATTTTGGGTGTAATCACAATTTCATATTGTACATTTTTTACTGGTTCGTGAAAACCCGCTCTTATTGCAACAAAATCATTTACTATTACTGGTTCAAAAGATGTTTCCCAATCTGCATTCCAATTGGTTTCTGGTATTTCTAAAAAGGCAACTTGTAAACCATATTTTATACCTAATTCATCAATAATTGATTGATCAAACTTGTCAGATTCAATATAAGCCTTTAAAAATCCAGCTTCCTCTAAAAATCCATAATAACCATTTTCCGATAATTCTGCTATTAGAATATCACTCATTTCTTCGTTCATCCCTATAAAACCGACTTCCTTGTATATTTTCAATTGCATTTTTCAAAATCTTTCATTAAAAAAAATGCTGGTTGATATAAAACTTATAACAACCAGCATTAAAAACAATTAACTATAAACTAAACTATGAATTAGAATTAATCTCTATGCTTTTCTACTTTAAAACCTTGAGAAGAGCCCTCTGGTTTTGGCAACAATACTTTACTGCTCAATTTATATTTTCCAGTTTTAGGATCTAATCCAACCAATTTAACCTTTATCATATCACCCTCGTTAAGTATTCCCTCAATAGATTCCAATCGCTCCCAGCTTACTTCGCTGATGTGCAACAATCCTTGTTTACCGGGAATAAACTCAACAAATGCACCATAAGGCATAATTGATTTCACTTTTGCATCATAAACTTCTCCAATTTCTGGAACAGCCACAATACCTTTAACCCAATTTACGGCTTTTACTAAACCTTCTTTGTCTTTACTGAAGATACTTACTTCACCGTAGTTTCCAACCTCTTCAAGATTAATAGTGGTTCCGGTTTCTCTTTGTATTTCTTGGATAATTTTTCCACCTGGTCCTATCACAGCACCAATAAATTCTTTTTCGATAAACAATTTCTCCATTCTTGGTGAATGTGCTTTCACCTCTTCTCTAGGTTGATCTATACATTCGTACATTGACTTAAGGATATGTAAACGTCCTTCTCTAGCTTGCATCAATGCTGCACGCATTGTTTCCATGCTCAATCCATCTACTTTAATGTCCATTTGAACACCACAAATACCGTCATTTGTTCCTGTAACCTTAAAATCCATATCTCCTAAATGATCTTCATCACCTAGGATGTCTGATAAAATTGCATATTTTCCGTCAGAAGCTCTGGTAATCAATCCCATAGCAATTCCACTAACGTGCTTTGGAATAGGTACACCGGCATCCATTAACGCTAATGAACCCGCACAAACAGTAGCCATTGATGATGAACCATTTGACTCCAAAATATCACTCACAACCCTTACCGTATATGGATAATCACTACCTGGCATCATTTGTTTTAAAGAACGCAATGCTAAGTTACCGTGACCAACTTCTCTTCTTCCTGGTCCACGCATTGGTTTTACCTCACCTGTTGAAAATGGTGGAAAATTGTAATGCAATATGAATTTTGTATATTCTGAAGTTGCAGCACTTTCAATCAACAGCTCATCCAAGGGTGTTCCCAATGTTACAGTTGTTATTGATTGTGTTTCTCCTCTTGTAAACAAAGCAGCACCATGTGGAGATGGCAATACGTCAATTTCCATATCTAATGGACGTATTTCATTTAACTGCCTGCCATCTAAACGAATTTTATCGTCCAAAATCATATTTCTTACAACTTCCCATTTAAGGTCTTCGTAGTATTTCTTTATTAATTTGATGTCGCCAGAAGTAACTTCTTCACCAAAGCTGGCAATTAGTTCTTTTTTTAATACATCATAAGCACCGCTTCTATCTCCTTTTGCACTTGCAGACTTTGAAATTTCATATACTCTTTCAGTGGCAAATGCAGCAACTTTTTCTTGAATAGTTTCATTAGTTGGTGCAGTTGAATAAGTGCGAGGGGTTATAATTCCAACCTTCTGCTTTAATTCGTGCTGTGCTTTGATTTGCAATCGAATAGCATCATGTGCAAATTCTAAGGCACTAATCAAATCTTCTTCACTACATTCTTGTGAAACACCTTCAACCATCATTAGGTTTTTTTCAGTAGCTCCAACAATGAAGTTGAAATCGGCCATAGACAATTGCGTGCGTGTTGGGTTGATGATAAACTTACCATCTACTCTTGCAACACGAACTTCAGAAATAATTTCTTTGATAGGAATATCTGAAACTGCAAGGGCTGCTGATGCTGCTAAACAAGCCAATGCATCGGGCATAATTTCAGGATCTGAAGAAATTAATGTAACTAAAACTTGTACATCACACAAATAATCTTCAGGAAATAGTGGGCGTAATGCCCTATCAATCAATCTACTAATTAAGATTTCATAATCACTCAATCTGCCTTCACGCTTGAAAAATGATCCTGGTATTCTTCCCGCAGATGCAAATTTTTCGTTATAATCAACACTTAAAGGAAAAAAATCCTGTCCTTCACGCATTTCCTTGCTTGCACAAACAGTTGCCAGCAGACAACAATTACCTTGTGTCACTGTAACAGAACCATCAGCCTGACGGGCTAATCTTCCCGTTTCAAGTGATATTTTCTGCCCGTCTTCTAATAGAATTGAAGCCTGTATGGGTTGTTTTATCATTTTATTTATTATTCTGGGTATACACAAAAAAACTATTCCCAACATTTAGTTGGGAATAGTTTAATCATTAATTGAAATTATTTCCTTAAGCCTAATTTTTCAATAAGCTGGCGATAACTCTGAAGATTATTTCTATTAAGGTAAGTTAACAAACTTTTACGCTGACCAACCAACTGCATCAAACCTCTTTGGCTTGAAAAATCCTTCTTGTTCTTTTGCAAATGCTTTGATATATGGTTAATACGTTCAGTTAATAAGGCTACTTGTCCTTCAATTGAACCTGTATTTTTTTCGCTTCCACCAAATTCTGCGAAAATTTGCGCTTTTCTTTCTGATAATAGAGCTGACATCATTAAATATTTATTTCGTCCTAATTTTGTATAATAAAACAGTGAGCGAAATTAACGAAAATATTGAAACAAATATAAAAATATCCTACTTAATATTAATTTTATTTGATTTTTATTAAATTATGCGAAATCCCTAACTTGCTTACCTCAAAATCTTTAGCTGATTTTATCCATTTGAATGAAAAAATTGTATTGCTGTGTTACAAATGACTTGAATTTTGATCAACGAATGATGCGAATTTGCAATTCTTTGCAATCTAATGGTTACGAAGTTTCCTTAATTGGCCGCAAAAACAAAAATAGTCTCACCCCTACTTCAAAAAACTATCACCAACACCAAATTCCAGTATTCTTTGAAAAAGGTAAATTGATGTACATTGAATATAACCTTAAACTATTTTTTTATCTTTTGTTTCAGAAAATAGATATTATAATAGCCATAGATTTAGATACCATTGTTCCCTCCTACTATATATCTAAACTAAAAAATATCCCACGTGTATATGATGCACATGAATTGTTTAGCGAATTAAAAGAAGTAGTAACAAGACCTACCATTAAAAAAATATGGTTGTCAGTAGAAAAATATTTTGTTCCCCGTTTCCCAAAGGGTTATACCGTTTCAGAAAGTATAGTTGAAGAATTTTATAAACGTTATGGTGTAAAATACCAATGTATTAGAAACATGTCTATCATTCAATCTCCTTTAGGCAAATCAGATAAAAAAGGAGATTTTCTACTGTATCAAGGGGCGGTTAATGAAGGAAGAGGGCTTGAATGGCTTATTCCTGCAATGAAATTTGTAGATATGCCTTTGGTAATTTGTGGAGATGGAAACTTCATGGATCAAGCCAAATCATTGGTAAAATATCATGGTGTTGAAGAAAAAATCACATTTAAAGGCAAAATATCGCCAAACGAGTTGTGGGAAATTACTAAAAAAGCATTCGCTGGTATAAATTTGGTAGAACCCGTGGGATTAAATCAATTGTATTCTTTAGCCAACAAGTTTTTCGACTATATACATGCCCATATTCCACAATTAACTATGCAATTTCCGGAATATGAAAGAATAAACAATGAATTTGAAGTCGCATTGCTTATCAAATCACTTCAAACAAATGAAATTGCAGAAAATTTGAACCTTTTGATGCAAAACAAGGTTTTATACAATAGATTATGTCAAAATTGTAAAGAAGCGTCTTTACATTACAATTGGCAAAGCGAAGAAATTAAGCTTCTTGATTTTTATTTAAACATTTAAAACTATTGTCTAAGCATTTACATATTGTCTGTTTCGATATCCCTTATCCTCCTGATTATGGTGGTGTGGCCGAAGTGTTTTTTAAAATAAAATCACTCGCAGAAGCAGGTATCAAAATTCATTTGCATTGTTTTAAATATGGACGCACTGAACAACCCGAGTTAAAAAAATATTGCTTTGAAGTTTGCTATTATCAACGCAATCAAGGGCATAAGGGTATTTCATTCAACTTGCCTTACATTGTTAGTTCTCGAGCAAATGAAAAATTATTAGAAAATCTACTTAAAGACGATTATCCAATATTAATGGAGGGAATCCAATCTACCTATTTTATTGATAACCATAAACTTGAAAACAGAAAAATAGTTGTTCGTTTACATAACGTAGAATTTGAATACTACAAACAATTGGCAAAACAAACAAAATCAATCATAAAAAAAACCTATTATTTGATTGAAAGCTTATTGCTTAAAAATTATGAGAGAAAAATAGCCAATAAAGCTTTGTTTTTAGGATTGACAGAAAAAGATGTGGCTACATACAAAACTGCGTTAAAGGCTTCTTCTATTTTTTACCTTCCGCCATTCATAGGTTGGAAGTTTCCGTTGTGCCAAGAAGGTATTGGCTCTTTTTGCTTATATCATGGAAATTTATCTGTTGCAGAAAATGAACGTGCTGCTTTCTGGCTCCTTGAAAATGTATTTAATGATATTGAAATTCCATTTGTAATTGCGGGGAAAAATCCTTCGGATGAATTAATCAATGCGGCTCATAAGAAAACGCACACTTGTTTAGTTGCCAACCCCTCTGAAAAAGAGATGCACGATTTGATACAGAAAGCACAAATCAATGTTTTGCCTTCCTTTTCAACTTCCGGAATAAAATTTAAATATCTATATTCGATTTTTTGCGGAAGACATTGTGTTATAAATGAAAACATGCAATCCGGTACCTTTTTAGGCACAGCTACCCATATTGGCAACAATGCAGATGCTTTTAAATCAATAATTTTTCAACTTTTCAATAAACCCTTTGGTATTGAAGAAATTGAACTTAGAGAGCAGCTTATGCACAAGCATTATAACAATAAAAAAACTGCCGAGCAGCTGATTAATTTTTTATACTAGCATTATCAATCACTTTCCCGTTTTCAGTTTTCATAGTTCGTGCGGGAAACTTTTTAATTACAGCATAATCATGTGTTGCCATAACAATTGAAGAACCAAAATCCTTTGAAACTTTAAGCAACAATTGCATAATTTCATCACTTGTTTCTGGATCTAAATTCCCCGTAGGCTCGTCTGCTAAAATTAATTTTGGAGAATTCAATAAAGCTCTTGCAATCCCAACCCTTTGCTGCTCACCACCAGACAATTCAAACGGATATTTAAAACCCTTAGTTTTTAAACCTACTTCATCCAAAACTGCATCTATTTTTTCATCTATCAACTTCTTATCAATCCAACCCGTAGATTTTAACACAAATTCTAAATTGTTTTTAATATTTCTGTCGGTCAACAACTGAAACTCTTGAAAAACTATGCCAATATTTCTCCTTAAAAATGGAACAGTTTTCCAAGTAGCCTTTTTTAAATCAAACCCTACAACTTGACCTACACCTTCTTTCAATGGCAATTCTCCATATAAAGTTTTCAACAAACTTGATTTTCCAGTTCCAGTTTTACCTACCAAATAAACAAATTCCCCTTTTTCTATCCCAATGTTTACCTCTTTTAAAATCAATGATTTCCCTTGGTAAATATTTGCTTGTTGTAGTTCCAAAATTTTTTCAGCCATAGTTTTTCACTTTAAAAGAACAGAAACAAAATTATTTTATTCAATATTAATAAATCAAAAATCCATTTGGTGTTGAAATTTGTAGTTGCTTTTTCTCTCTCGCCTCTATCCTACCAATTACTTGAGCTTCAATTCCAAATGATTTTGCCAATTCAATAATCTTTTCAGCTTCTGAAGGTTTTGTAAAAATCTCCATTCTACAACCCATATTATACACTTGATACATCTCTCTGTCAATTGCACCACTACTTTCCTGAATCAACGAAAATATTGGTGGGGTTGGAAACAAATTGTCTTTTATCACCAACATTCCCTCTTTAACAAATTTCATGCACTTGGTTTGTCCGCCACCGCTACAATGAACCATCCCATGAACTGCTTCAAAATGTTGTTCCATTAATTCTTTTACGAATGGGGCAAAAGTACGTGTTGGACTTAATAAAAGTTTGCCAATATTAGTATTGTAAACTTCTTGACCGTAATTTACTACAATTGAATCGGTTAATTTATTCTTTCCAATGTATCGAACATGCTCTGGTGTATTGGGGTCATAAGATTCTGGGAAGGCAGATCCATAATAATTGTTCAACATATCATGCCTTGCACTTGTCAATCCATTGCTTGCAATCCCACTATTATAATCTTCTTCATAAACGGTTTTACCAAATCCGGCCAATCCTATTATACAATCGCCAACACTAATTTTTTCATTTGAAATGATCTTATTTTTAGGCCATCTCGCAGTTAATGTGCCGTTCACCGCAATTGTTCTTACTACATCACCAACATCTGCAGTTTCACCTCCGAGATAATGAATATTAATACCAAAAGAAGCCAATTTATCAAAAATTGCTTGTGTGCCATTTATTATTTCAGCCAATACTTCTCCTGGAATAAGGTGCTTATTTCTATCAATTGTTGAATTAAAAACCAAATTGTCATAAATCCCTACACAAAGAAGATCATCAAGGTTCATTACCACTGCATCTTGGGCAATACCTCTCCAAACCGATAAATCTCCCGTTTCTTTCCAATACAAATACGCCAAAATTGATTTTGTTCCTGCACCATCAGCATGCATTACAGAAACAAATTTATCATCGCCACTTAAATAATCAGGGAATATTGTACAAAAGGAATGGGGATATAATCCTTTATCCAGTTTTTTTGTTGCTTCGTGTACTTCTTCTTTTTGGGACGATACGCCCCTTTGTTGGTATAAACTCATTTGCAAGATATAAAATACAAATTTAACCAAACATCATCAAAGCAAGTATGTTTTTATGGTATAGAATTGATTTTTTGTAACTTTGTAACTTTGATGAAAGTTTATAACGATATCAACCAGTTGCCGAATTTCCGCAACGCCGTAATTACCATAGGTTCTTTTGATGGATTCCATACAGGACATCAGCAAATTATTGCTCAATTAATCAATGAAGCTCAATTCATTAATGGAGAAACTGTGATCATCACTTTTCATCCACATCCTCGTAACATTGTTAATAAATCTGACGAATCTTTGAAACTATTGAATACCATCTCTGAAAAAATTCATCATTTGTCAAAAGCGGGGATTGATCACTTGGTAATTATTCCTTTTACTGATGCATTTTCTAAAATGCATGCAAAAGAATACATAAGTAACTTCTTGGTTAAATTTTTTAATCCAGCTTTAATCATAATTGGTTACAACCATCATTTTGGCTTAAATCGAGAAGGCAATTATTTGTTGTTAGAAAATATGGCTTTTGATTACCACTATAAGGTTAAAGAAATTTCAGAATATCTCGTAAATCAAGCAACCGTAAGTTCTTCAAAGGTTAGAAAATTTTTACTTGAAGGCAATTTAAAAGAAGCCAATTTTTATCTAGGATACAATTATACTTTGTCTGGAACAGTAGTTCAAGGAGATCAAAGAGGAAGAACTATTGGTTTTCCTACTGCAAATATTCAAATAGATGAACCCGATAAATTAATTCCAGCAAATGGGGTTTATGCAGTTCTTGTAAAACTAAAAGATGAGGATGAAATCATTAAAGGAATGATGAATATTGGCATCAGACCAACCATTGGAGACCTAAAAAAAACAATAGAAATAAATCTTTTTGACTTCGACCAAACGATTTATGGCAAATCAATGGAGATAAAACTAGTTGCTTATACAAGAGGAGAAATAAAGTTTGGATCGCTTGACGAATTAAAAGCACAATTGGCAGCAGATAAAATACAAATAAAAGAGATACTTTCAGCCAATCCTTTAAAAAGTTAAGAAGACTGCATTTTATGATGCAGCCTTCTTAATATTTATTTATGCAATTTTGCTAATGCCGTTTTTATACGATCCATAGCCATTTCAATCTTTTCCATGCTGTTTGCAAAAGAGATTCTTACGTTGTTGGGTTCGCCAAAAGCACGACCAGTAACGGTTGAAACGTGAGCGTTATTCAACAAATACATGCAAAGATCATCAGCGTCTTTGATTTCATTTGTTCCATCAGTAGTGCCAAAATAAGCTTTCACAATTGGGAAAACATAAAAAGCTCCGTCAGGTGCTACACATTCAATACCAGGAATTTCAGACAAAAGTTGGAGCATACGAGCTCTTCTGCGTGTAAATTCTTCATTCATTTCTAAAGATGGAGTGATGTCTTCGGTTAAAGCTGTAATTGCAGCACGCTGTGTAACCGCATTTGCCCCACTTGTAAACTGACCTTGTAATTTTTCGCAAGCTTTGACAACTTCAGTGTTTGCGGCAATATATCCCAAGCGATATCCAGTCATAGCAAATCCTTTACTCAAACCATTTAGAACAATAACTTGTTCTTTTATTTCATCAAATTGGGCAATACTTTCGTGTTTACCTACAAAATTGATGTATTCATAAATTTCATCAGATAAAATAAATACTTGAGGGTGTTGGCTAAACACTTTTGCAAGTGCTTGCAATTCATCTTTAGAATAAACCGAACCACTAGGGTTACAAGGTGAAGAAAATATAAATAACCTCGTTTTAGGAGTGATAGCGTTTTCTAACTCTTCAGGTGTAATTTTATATTTATTTTCTGCTTTAGTTTGAACCAACTTAACTGTACCATCGCCAATTTTTACGATTTCAGAATACGTTACCCAAAATGGTGTTGGTATCAATACTTCAACATCTACATCTGCAATTGCGAGTACAAC
Source organism: Sphingobacterium thalpophilum (assembly GCA_945871875.1). Lineage (GTDB taxonomy): Bacteria > Bacteroidota > Bacteroidia > Chitinophagales > Chitinophagaceae > Pollutibacter. The sequence goes on along the minus strand of CAMBYC010000001.1, from coordinate 584 downwards.
ATTAGCCAAACTTTGCTTAGCACCTGTTGACACCAAAATATTTTCAGGTTTATAGTCTAAGTTGTTGTCGCGTTTCAGTTTAGTACAAACAGCTTGGCGAAGTTCTGGATAACCAGCAACAGGCGTGTAATGGCTGTAATTTTCGTCAACTGCTTTTTTTACAGCTTCTTTAATATGAGTTGGTGTATCAAAATCAGGCTCGCCTAAGCTTAGGTCAATAATATCGATTCCTTGATTGCGCAATTCGCGGCCTAATTTGGCCATTTTAAGTGTTTCAGGCTCACTGAAACGTTGGAGTCTTGAAGATAAATTCATGCTTTTAAAGATAATTCAACGTGAAGGTTTGCTTTTAAGAGTGCAATTTACTTATTTGAAGGTGCTTGTGTATAGTTTATTTTGAAAGAGGTTAAATCTGGTGCAAATTTTCTCTTTCTTTTCAATTCATAATTATAAACAGCAAGCCCCAATTTTTTTAAAAATGGAAATCCTATGCTATCATACTCATATTTATCATCATTTAAAATACCATCGGCATTACAATAAATTACAGCACTGAGCATAAATTCAATATTGTTTTTAAAATC